>JAICSR010000019.1 GCA_025936795.1 Ktedonobacterales bacterium
CTCGCAGACGTAGACCACTGCCCGCGCGATGTCAGGCGGATAGAGCGGCGCGCTGCCCTTGAGCATGTTCGCCACGATGTCTGGTGAGTAGCCCGCGACCTCCTGGAACTCTGAGATGACCACACCCGGCTCGATGCTGGTGACGGCCACGCCCTGTGACGCCACCTCCATGCGCAGCGCATCGGCGATCACCGCCGCCGCTGCTTTTGTGCCGCAGTATGCGGCGCCGCCAGGAGTCGTGACGCGGCCAGCGATGGATGACATCACCACCACATGGCCACGCTTGCGCTCCAGCATCGGCTTGACGCCATGCTTGAGGGTCAGCAGCAGGCCGTAGACATTGGTGTCAATCATCGCCTTCCAGCGCGCCGTGTCGCCGTCCACCAGCGGCCCGCGTCCGCCAAAGCCAGCATTGGCAACGAGGATGTCGAGCTGGCCCCAGCGCCCCAACGTCTGACGGACAGCCGCCTGCACCTGCGCTTCGTCGCGCACGTCGCAGCCAACCACCAGCGTCTCGCCGGGTGTCTCGCCCTCGCCTGCGCGCTGCTGGAGCCGCTCGGCCAGCGCCTGCAAGCGCTCCACACGCCGCGCCGCCAGCGTCACATGCGCGCCGCGTAGCGCCAGCGCCTCGGCGATAGCCTCGCCAATGCCAGAGCTGGCGCCCGTCACCAGCGCCACCTGCCCACGAAGGTCCCGCGTCTCGCTCATCAGTCGCTCCTCAGGAATGGAGAACGCATCGCGCGCAGACCTCACCCCCAGCCCCTCTCCTGCGAGGAGAGGGGAGTACAGACGTCCGTTTCCCTCTCGCCTGGCGGGCGAGGAGGTCAGCAGG
Source organism: Ktedonobacterales bacterium (assembly GCA_025936795.1). GTDB lineage: Bacteria > Chloroflexota > Ktedonobacteria > Ktedonobacterales > JADMIN01 > JAKAIY01. Next base: position 833 of record JAICSR010000019.1, read on the forward strand.
TGAGGTCGCGCCGCTCCCGAATATACCACGCCCGCGACGCAGGCGCGACGAAAAGTTGCTTTACCTCTTGCGCTATTGGAACTTTTGTTCTATACTGTCGTCAGGCGAGGGGCGCATCCTCTCCCGGCGGCAGGCGGATGGGGAACCGGCTGGCGTACGGAGCCACTCGCCGCTATCCTGGCGCCACGCGCATCTTCGCGCGTGGTTCGGCGCGGTTGCCCTCCTTCCGCGTCGGCCGGAGTCGTCGTGCCCTCTCGCGGCGCTCCGGTGTATGCGCCCTCGGCGGTCGTCATGGTCGGCGGGCCCTTCTGGGGTGTGATACAACGTCCACAGCGTGCGTTTCCTGCCCGCCATCATCTTGCAGCATCGTGAAAGGCTCGCATCGCCCCATGCGCCAGCGTGACCCGCCGCCAGACGCGCCGCCATCGCTCCAGGCGGCGCTGGCCGACGCCGAGTGGCAGCCCATCACGATTGGCATGTCTGGGGCGCAGGTCTATCGTGTCGTGGCGCCTGGTCGCCCGCAACGCTACCTGAAGACGGCGAGCGGTCCCCGCGTGGAGGAGCTGCGCGCCGAACGCGACCGACTGCGCTGGCTGCGCTCACGGCTGAGCGTCCCTGAGGTCTGTGACTGGGCTGAAGCGGAGGATGGCGCCGAGCAACGCGGCTGGCTGCTGCTGACCGAGGCGCCCGGGCTGATGGCCTGCGATCCCGCGCTAATGGCTGACCCGCCGCGCCTCGTGACTGCGCTGGCCGAGGGCTTGCGTGCGATTCATCGCCTGCCCACTGCCGACTGCCCCTTCGATGCGCGGCTCGACGCGCGACTGGCGCAGGCGCAGTGGGTGATTCGCGCGGGCATCGCCGATGAAGCGGCCGTGCGCGAGGACCTGGGCATCGGCGCGCTGGAACTGCTAGACCGTCTCACAGCGACCCAGCCCGCTGAGCCAACCGACGATCTCGTCTTCACCCACGGCGACTATTGCCTGCCCAATCTACTGCTCGACCCGCATAGCTACCATCTCGCGGCCTACCTCGATTGGGGGCGCGCAGGCGTCGCCGACCGCTACCAGGACCTCGCCATCGGCGCGCGTAGTGTGCGCCACAATCTCGGCGCCGAGTGGGAGCCGCACTTTCTCGCCGCCTACGGCCTCAGCCCACTCGATCACGAGCGGATCGCCTGGTATGAGACGCTCGACGAGTTGTTCTGATGCATGTTGGACCTCACCCCCAGCCCCTCTCCTCGCGGGCGAGGGAAGTCTGGAGGTTCGATTCCCCCTCGCCTCGCGGGCGAGGGGAGTCCGGAGGTTCGATTCCCCCTCTCCTCGCGGGCGAGGGGGCCAGGGGGTGAGGTCGCGCCGCGCTAATCCGAGCAATCTTGCTCGTCGGGGAGCGTATCTGTTGGCGGGGGGAACGCATCCCAGGGGTCGCGTGTCAGCATGCTGATCTGGCTGATGCGCTCGCCACTGAACTGGACGGCGAGCGCGCCCGCCACTGAAGTGCGCCCGCTCGTCGTCTCCGGCGCCAACCAGCTCATCAGGTAGCGGAGCGCCAGGCCCTTTGGATGCGGATAGATCAGGTAGTCTTCGAGGCGCGGTTCGGGATGGGCGCGCCGAAGCCCTTCCAGATAGGCCAGGCAGGCATCACGCCCCGCGACGACTGGCTCAAGCTCACCGAGCGACTTGTCAGATGGATAGAGCCGCACCCCATCCACGCAGGTCGCCAGCGAGGCGCCCAGGTCGCCCGCGTTAAAGGCGCCGCAGTAACGGCGCAGCGTCTCCGCCTGGCGCTGCTGCTCGGTGCTCAGGCGCGTCTCGACGCTCGACGCGATTGCCGCGAGCAGGTCAGTCAAATCAAATGGCTTGGCGATCAGGCGGGCCAGGCCAGCGCGCGCAACCTCCGCCGCCGAGATATTCCAGCCAGTGAGCGCCATGACGGGCGTCGGGCGCGCACGCATATGGATCGCCAGCGCGGAGCGCAGGGGAGCGGTGGTCGAATGCATCAACAGGTCGGTCACAATGAGGTGGTAGACATGCGCATCTATCAGCGCCAGCGCCTCGTCCAGGGTCGCGCTGATGTCCACCAGATAGCCTTCCTCCGTGAGTAAATCCTGGAGAAACAGGCGCAGGTCACTTTCGTCGTCAACAACCAACAAGCGCGGGGACGAGAGCGAGCGCTCGTTCATACGCATCACCCTCCCATCCCTGCGCATTGCGCGGCCACGTATCAGGGAGACGCCGAGCCGCGCGCAGCTATCCTCGCGGCGCATGTAAATAACGTACCTAGTGTACGTTGAGATGCTGGCGATTTCAACTCTTTTCGGCAAACTGAACTATATTCGTCGTGTCCGTCGTTGTCCGTCACGGTTGCAGGCCCATGAGCGGCCTCCGCTGCGACGCCAGCCATCCGCGCGGCCAACAGAGCGCGCCTTGCCAGGGAGTCCGCGTGATACACTTTTCAGGGCTGGCCGAGGCGGCGCCAGCGCGACCAGGAGCGATGTCGCTCCGCAGACCGAGCGCCTCAAAGGAGACGACAACAATGAGCGATCAGGACGCCCATGCGGCGGATATGCGTGCGGATATGCGTATCGAGCATGACTCGCTAGGCGATAAAGCGGTGCCCGCGAACGCGCTATGGGGCGTACAGACCCAGCGCGCCGTCGAAAACTACCCGATCAGCGGCATACACGCCCATCCGGCGATGATTCGCGCGACCGTGCTGGTCAAGAAGGCCGCCGCGCTCACCAACCGCGACACTGGCCGACTGGAGCCGCGCATCGCCGACGCCATCATCGCAGCGGCGGATGAGATGCTGGCCGGGCGCTGGCGCGATCAGTTCGTGGTGGATGTGTATCAGGCGGGCGCTGGCACCTCGCACAATATGAACGCCAACGAGACGCTGGCCAACCGCGCCATCGAGCTGCTGGGCGGCACGCGTGGCGAGTACACGCTGGTCCATCCCAATGACCATGTGAATATGGCGCAGTCCACCAACGACACCTTCCCGACGGCGATGCGTGTGGCGACCGTGCTGATGATCCATGAGACGCTGCCCGAACTGGAGCGCCTGGCCGCCGCCTTCGAGCAGAAGGGGCGCGAGTTCGACCATATCGTCAAGTCGGGGCGCACGCACCTGCAAGACGCCACGCCGATTCGTCTGGGGCAAGAGTTCGCGGCCTATGGGCTGACACTGCGCCGCGACGCCGACCGCCTGCGCCACAGCCTCGACACGCTCACTGAACTCAACATCGGCGGCACCGCCGTCGGCACCGGGTTGAACGCTGAGCCAGCCTATATCTCCGGCATGGTGAGCAGGCTGAGCGAGCTGACTGGCCAGCGCTTCCGCCGCGCCGAATCACTGGTGCAGATTGCGCCGAGCATGGCGTCATTCGTCGAGGTATCGGGCGCGTTGCGGGTGCTGGCGACCGACCTGACGAAGATCGCCAATGACCTGCGGCTGCTGGCGTCGGGTCCAGCGACGGGGCTATATGAGATCGTGCTGCCAGCGGTGCAGCCCGGCTCCTCGATCATGCCGGGCAAGGTCAACCCCTCGATGGCCGAGATGCTGAACATGATCTGCTTCCAGGTCCTCGGCAACGATACCTGTGTCACCTTCGCCGCGCAGGCCGGCCAACTCGAACTGAATGTGATGATGCCCGTCATCATCCAGAATGTGCTCCAGTCGTTCACTATCTTGAAGAATGGCATGGCGACCTTCACCGACCGCTGCGTCGTCGGCATCGTGGCGAACCAGCAGCGCGCCGAGGAGTACGCCTTCAAGAGCGCCAGCCTGGTGACGGCGCTGGCCCCCTACATCGGCTATGAGGCCTCCGCCGCCATCGCCAAGGAGCAGATCCGCACGGGCCGCGACATCCGCGAGATTGTGCGCGAAAAGAACCTGCTGCCAGAGGCCGACCTGGCGATTCTGCTGGAGCCGCAAGCGATGACGGAGCCAGGCATTGCGGGCCAGGGTCGCACGCAGACGCCAATCCTCGGCCACTCCAGCGCAGGCGGGTGAGTCGCGGGCGCGCCCTCACCCCCAGCCCCTCTCCCACAGGGCGAGGGGAGCCAGACTCCCCCTCTCCCGCAAAGCGGGGGGGCCAGGGGAGGGGGCGCGCAAGACAGCGGCAGCGAAGGAGCAGACAGTCATGAGCGACACGATGTATCTGTGCGTGACCTGCGGGACGCAATATCCTGCCGAGGATGCGCCGCCCGCTCGCTGCGTCATCTGCGAAGATGAGCGGCAGTATGTGAATCGCCAGGGCCAGCAGTGGACGACGCTGAGCCAGTTGCATGGCGCGCACACGAACACGCTGACCGAGCAGGCGCCCGGCGTGACGAGCATCGCCACCACTCCCAAGGTTGGCATTGGCCAGCGCGCCTACCTGCTGCAGACGCCGCAGGGCAATCTGCTGTGGGACTGCCTGGCCTATCTGGACGAAGCGACAATCGCGGAGATTCAGCGGCTGGGTGGGCTGGCGGCCATTGCGATCTCACATCCGCACTTCTACACGACGATGGCGGACTGGAGCCACGCCTTCGGAGGCGTTCCCATCTACATCCATGCCGACAATCGCGCCTGGGTGATGCGCCCCGACCCGGTCATCCACTATTTCACCGACGAGAGTATCGAGCCGCTGCCGGGCCTGCGTGTCCTGCGGCTGGGCGGCCACTTCCCCGGCAGCGCGGCGCTGCACTGGCCAGACGCGGCGGAGGGCGCGGGCGCGCTCTTCACTGGCGACACCATCTCGATTGCAGCGGACCCGCGCTGGGTGACGTTCATGTATAGCTTTCCGAATAGCATTCCGCTCGGCCCGCGCGCCATCCGCCGCATCGTCGCGGGCGTCGAGCCACTGGCCTTCGCACGGCTCTATGACGGCTGGGATGAGCTGGCAGGCGATGCGCGGGGCGCCGTGCTGCGCTCCGCCGAGCGCTACCTCGCGCACATTCTGGAGGCCTGACGCCGAATCCGCCGGACCTCACCCCCAGCCCCTCTCCCACGGGGAGAGGGGAGTCCGGAGGCCCGTTTCCCCCTCTCTTCGCGGGAGAGGGGGACAGGGACGAGGTCTCCCTGACTTTTGCGGGACTCATCTATCTCTCATACTGGCAAACTGGTATGGTATAAGCGTACTGGATCGTGCGCCCTGCCCGATGGATGCGTGCGGCGCAATCGTCTCATCCCCCACCCGCCATGCGGGCGCTGCTGGCGCGGCAGCCTGCGGGCAGACAGAGGCAACGTGGTATGGAGGCACTCGACGCAACACTCCGCGCAGCGACTTCGACGACGCCCGCGACGCCAGCGACGCTGTTGAGCGTCAGCGTCGTCATCCCCGCGTACAACTGCGCGGCGCATGTCGAGCGGTTGCTGGCGTCGCTCTGCGCGCAGACCTACCCGCGCGACCGCTACGAGATCATGCTGGTGGATGACGGCTCCAGCGACGACACCGCCGCACGCGCCGAGCGCGTCCTGGCGCAGTGGGGTGGCGCTGGGCGCGTGCTGCGCAAGCCCAATGGCGGCCCAGCCAGCGCGCGCAACGCTGGGCTGCGCGCCTCCACCGCCGATGTGATCGCCTTCATTGACGCCGATTGTGTCGCCGACCCCGACTGGCTGGCGTCGGTTGTCGGCGCGCTGGCGACGGGCGCACCGGGCGCCGCAGGGGCAGGTGGGCCGCTGCGCAATGTCGCGCCACCCGGCTGGGTGACAGGCTACCTCGACGCCTGCCAGTTCTTTCGCCAGCGCACGCGCAACGGCGTCGTGGACTATCTGCTGACGGCGAATGTCGCGTTTCGGCGCGAGGCGCTGACGCGCGTGGGCGGATTCGACGAGCGGCGCGGCGTGTGGGCCGAAGACGCCGACCTCTCGTTCCGGCTGAAACAACAGGGGTATGCGCTGTTACTGGCCCCTGGAGGCTGCGTCACACACTTTGGCTCCCCTGGTTCGGTACGGAGCCTCTGTCGTGAACTCTATCGGTATGGATTCGGCGCGGCGGTATTGTCGCGTAACTGGCGCAATGGACGGACGCCCGCGAGCGAGTTCATCCGTCATGGTGGGGCGGCGGCGCTGGCCCCTCTGCTGGCCTGGCGACTGCGGCGCAAGGTAGGACTGGCTCGCGCGCTGAGCTTCTGGCCGCTAATTACCCTGGAGCATCTGTCATTCTGCTGGGGCCTGTGCCGGGGCGTCCTCTCGGACGCTGGGCGCGGCGTGGCGGAGAAAGGCGCAGGACGATGACTGACCCGTTCGTTTCGGTCATCATGCCCGTGCGCAATGAGGAAGCCTTCATTGCGCGCAGCCTCGGCGCTGTCCTCAGCCAGCAGTATCCCCCAGAGCGTATTGAGGCGCTGGTCGCCGATGGCCAGAGCGACGACCACACCCGCGCGGTGATCGCCAGCCTGCCCGGCGCTGAGCGCGTCCGCGTGATCGAGAATCCGCAGCGACGGCAGGCGTTCGGACTGAATCTGGCGCTGCGGCAGGCGCGCGGCGACATCATCGTGCGCGTGGATGGTCACACCATCATCGCGCACGACTATGTGCGCCAGTGTGTGCAGGCGCTGGCCGAGAGCAACGCGGTGAATGTCGGCGGGCGCATGGAGCCGCAGGGCGCGACGCCGATGGGGCGCGCCATCGCCGCCGCTGGCGCCTCGCGCTTCGGCGTGCCGACCGCCTTCCACGTCAGCGCCACGCCACAATACACCGACACGGTCTATCTCGGCGCATGGCCGCGCGAGGCGCTGCTCGCCGTGGGTGGCTTCGATGAGCGCCTGCGCGTGAACGAAGACTATGAGCTTAATTATCGCCTGCGTCGGGCGGGCGGGCGCATCTACCTCTCGCCCGCCATTCGCTCCACCTACTTCGGACGGCAGACGCTGGGCGCCCTGGCGCGGCAATACTTCGCCTATGGCTGGGACCGCACGAACACGCTGAAGCTGCATCCCAGTTCGCTAAAATTGCGCCAATTGGTCGCGCCCATCTTTGTCGCGACGCTGCTGATTGGCGGGGCGCTTGCGACGGTCAATGGAGCGGCGCGCGTGGCGTGGATGGCGCTGCTGGCGGTCTATGCGCTGGCAAACATCGGGGCGTCCGCGCAGGTAGCGCGCCGCGCGGGCTGGGGGCTGCTGCCGCGCTTGCCGCTCGTCTTCGCGACGATGCACATCGCCTGGGGGCTGGGCTTCTGGAAGGGGCTGCTCTTCGGCGGCGCACTCGCCCGCCGCAACGAGGCGCCCGCCCGGCTCGATATGCAATCGCAGGGAGGCCGTTAGATGACCAGCGAGATGGAGGACCTCTACACTACCTCAGTGGACGCGGAGAGCAGCGCGCAGGCGCGACGCCAGAGCCAGACGCGCCCGCCGCGCGCGTTGCAGATGCCGGTGTCTGAGCGCCGGGTGCTGCTGATGGCGGGCGATGTCGTCGCCAGTGGGGTCTCCGTCTTCGTGGCGCTGGCGCTGTGGGCGCAGCATGCGCATATGGCCTTCGATCTCGATTTCATCGGGCCGCAGATTCACTGGTTCGTCATCTTGCCCGCGCTATGGCTGCTGCTCGCCACGACCAACGACTACTACAATCTGCGCGTCGCCGCGCGAGTCGGCGCCAGTCTGCGCAGGCTCGCGCTGATCGTCGTCGAGGTGCTGGTGGTCTACCTGGCGACCTTCTTCCTCTCGCAGCCGGGGTCGCTGCCGCGCCGCTTCATCGTCTACTACGCCGCGCTCTCGCTGGTGCTGGTGGGGCTGTGGCGCGCCGCGCGCATCTTCCTGATCGGCTGGACGGGCTTCCGCCGCCGCGCATTGATCGTGGGGGCCGGACACGAGGCTGAGGTGATCTGGCAGACGCTGAAAGACGAAGCGGCAGGCGATTATGAATTGCTGGGCCTGGTGGCGAGCGCGAGTGAGCTGGTCGGCGTCGAGGATGCGCAGCGCTATCTTGGCACGGGCGCTGAGCTGCGGCGCCTGGTGATGGAGTATGGCGTCACCGAGCTGGTGATGGCCTACACCAACGAGGTGCCGCAGGATGTCTTCGAGGGGCTGCTGGCGTGCTATGAGGCCGGTGTGCAGGTCACGCCGATGATGCGCCTCTATGAGCAAATCACCGGGCGTCTCCCCATTGAGCATATGAGCGAGCGGCTCTGGTCGCTGGTGCTGCCCGATGAGGCGCACTCGCTGCGCGCCAATGTCTATGCGCTGTGGAAGCGGCTGACCGATATCGTCCTCGCGCTGATCGGGCTGACGCTCTTCGCGCTCCTGCTGCCCGTGCTCGCGCTGGTGATCACGCTGGATTCGCGCGGCCCGATCTTCTACACACAGACGCGCCTGGGCCTGGGCGGCAAGCCATTCCGCATCGTGAAGCTGCGCTCGATGGTCGCCGACGCTGAGGCCGACGCTGGCCCGCAGTGGGCGCAGGAGAACGACAGCCGCATCACGCGCGTGGGCAGGTTCCTGCGCCGCTCACGCCTCGATGAGGTTCCGCAGCTCATCAACGTGCTGCGCGGCGAGATGAGCATCATCGGCCCACGCCCGGAGCGCCCGGAGTTCGTGGAGACGCTGGCCAGCGAGATTCCCTACTACCGCGCGCGGCTGGCCGCCAAGCCCGGCCTGACCGGCTGGGCGCAGGTGCGCTATCGCTATGGCAACACGCAGGAAGACGCCGTGCGCAAGCTGCAATATGACCTGTACTACATCCGCCATCAGTCGCCAATGCTCGACCTCATCATCGCCATGAAGACGATTGGCACGATGGTGACCTTCGCCGGCACGTAAACCTACAGGCGGTTCCAAAATAGTAGCGGGCTGCATAGGCCTACTTGCATGAGACGGCTCATGGCCGAACCAGCGTATTAGGGGTAAACAGCTTCCAGTGTCCCTCGGAGACGACGTCGACGGCGCCGTCAACTACCTGTATGGCGGTCTGATCGTCGATCGCGTACGTTGGCACGGGGAGCCTCGCGGCCCACTTTTCTGCGTTGGCCAGGGAAGCGTCCGGGTGATCCTCGTGATCCAGGTGCGGAATCAGCGCAAAGTCAACCAGCCCCACTCCCTGAGCCGTGACCAAGCGCCTGCTGATATCTCCCTGTGGTGTGGCGAACACGATATCTTCCGATGTGAGCGCCTCACCGCTGCCCCTGGGCGGATCAGGGTAGGTCTCGCCGAAGATGGTAGTCGCCGCCATGCTCCCGGCGCTCACCCCCACGTAGACCATCTCGCGTCGCAGCGAGGGCGCCAGGCTCGCCAGTCCCGACTGTCGCATCCAGTGGCTCAGATACAGGGGATCGCCGCCCCAAACTAGCAGGGCGTCTGTCTCCTGGACCGTGGGGATCCAAGCTTCGTCATCAATGCTGGGCAGCGCGGTCAGCTCCAGCACTCCCAACGACTTCCACCCCAATCCGCACATGGGACCGGAGGCTAATCCGCTGATGAACCGGTAGGCTCCGACAGCGCCGCCAGGGAAGGGGTAGATCGCGGTGGGGATGATGAGGGCGCTCGACTCGGCGATCGGTTTGCCTAGCAGGTTGACCAGCGCGTTCTGGATACTGGTGTTCTTGATGCCCGCAGACGTGAGCAGTAACCGCATGATGCCTCTCCTAGTCACTGAAATCAGGGCCGACGGTCTCCACTGCCCGACGGAAAAGGCACGGCTGCCGAACGTATCCAGTGGGCAGGAGACGACGAACGTACTGCAAGACACGCTTTCTTAGGGTGTTTGAAAAGTCTTCAGCTCGGTTCTCGTGAAACCGCCACATCCGAGCATAGACGCGCAGGGAGGTTGGGAGATGTGTCAGAACTGGTAGCGGGTTTGGCTCCACTGGTCACCCCTGGCATAGGCGAAGATCTTGGTGGGCATGACCGAGAACACCAGAAGCGGTTCCCCCTTCCGTTCCCCACCTGTTTCATAGAAGACCCCGTCGCGCAGCTCGATGGGCCAACCCTCACCCCACAGCGTTCTCCACATCTGGTTGAGGCGTTCGAGCACGGCCACGTCGGCGCTTGGGATAGCATCACCTTCGACCACGACATCAAATCCAGTGGCCAGGTGGTTGCAGCCAGTCGTCAGCGTCACATGCGGGTTCCCCCGAAGGTGCTTGGTCTTCTGTGCGATGCCACCGGTTTGGAAGTAGAGGGCCCCAGCGAGCCAGAGGGCTGAGACGGGCGTGATGTGCGGTCGTCCATCGGCTCGTACCGTCGAAAGCCAAAATACCTCAGCGGTTTCGAGGACGCGACGGGTCTCCTCCCACGGCGTCGCCACGGCGTCTGGCGAACTACTGTGTCCCAGGTCGATGGTCGTGATCGGGTCCTGCATGCTTAGTACTCCTGTTGCTGGTGCGCCTCGTCGCCCTCAGCGGCCACGGCCGCTGCAAAGCCGGCATACACATCCTCCACGTCCACCGTACAGGCGGAGCCAAACTGTGGGACAGTTCCCTGCGTGGGACGCTCGCGCTTGCTCAGGCCGCCGCCAATGCCAGACTCCCCCTCACCCGTCGTGATGAGCCGGTTGTCCATCCCCTCAACCTTCTCGATCGACCAGCCGAAGACGTTGCCGAAGACGTTGCCGAAGACGTTCTGGTAGAACGCGATGGCTCGGACGACATCATCCGTGTAGACATCGAAATGCGCCACCCGATTGGCCACGGATTGCTTCCTCCTGTGGAGCGATGAGCGAACAAACGTTCCCGATGCACAGGATATCACCTACCTGCCATCTGCTGCTGGCTCCCTGATCTCTGGCGAGTGGCGAGAGTGGCTCTGTATGCACATTGCGATGTCCTGTGCCAGGGCTATTCCCATCGCGCCATCGCTGGGAGCCTGTTGTGACCTCAATGTCACGTCGTGAACAAGCTCTAGATGACCAGCGTCGTCACAAAACCTCACCAATCCTCACTTCTCACGGGCCATTCCAGACTCGGCACGGAAGCTGCTTACTCTCTATGCGGCGCCTGCTGTCTACGCGGCGACATGGGACCCAATGCTCATAATCCCATGCACATTGACGTATAATGAGATACGATCTCTCACTATGCAATGACCAACTCCACAGGGTGATCGAAGGATGACCGAAAACAGCGCGACTCGACGCGGCATGCGTGTGAAAGGCGAAGTCATGGCAAAGCGTGACGGGACGGCTTCTGGCAAGCGACCACAATCGCAGGCGACGCATGTGTACGCCAGTGAGAACGCCACCGAGAACGTCACCGAGAACGTCACCGCGCTTACGACCAGAGTCAGCGCCTCCCCCCTCCTCTCCGTGCCACCCAACTCGGCAGACGACCCGGGCGCCTTGCGCGCGCTGGAGGAGCGTTACCAGGCGCTGGTGCTTGCCACCGGGCAGATCACCTGGATCGCTCGGAACGATGGCGCCAATATGGTAACGGGTGATGGACGCGATTGGCGTCTCTTCACCGGTCAGGATATGGAAGCGACGCAGGCGGGAGGCTGGCAAGACGCAGTACACCCCGACGATCGCGAGCGGGTCGCAGCGGCCTGGAGTGCGGCAGTTGCGGCCAGAAGCGCCTACGAGATCGAGTATCGCGTGCGCTGCTACGATGGGGAGTACCGCTGGCTGCTGGCGCGCGGCGTCCCAACGCTGGAGGCGGATGGCGCCGTGCGCGAGTGGGTCGGGACGGCCACCGACATTACCGCGCGCAAGGAAGCCGAATCGGCGTTGATCGCGAGCGAGGCGCAACACGCGAATGAGCTGGAGGACATGCGGCAGTTGCAGCGCGTCAGTGGCCAGTTGATTCGCGAAGGCAACCTCCATGCGCTGTATGAGCAGATTCTGGACGCCGCTATCGCCGTGATGCGCTCGGATATGGGCAGCATGCAAATGCTCGTCCCCGCAAGAAATGCGCTGCAACTGATCGCATGGAAGGGCTTCGATCCAGCGTCGGCGGCCTTCTGGGAGTGGGTGCGCGCAGATTCAGGCTCCTCGTGCGGCGCGGCGCTTGACCGGGCAGAGCGGATCATCGTGCCGGATGTCGAGGCCAGCGATTTCATGGCTGGCACAGAGAACCTGGAGGAATATCGGCGCTCTGGCATCCGCGCGGTGCAGTCAACCCCGCTCGTGTCGCGCAGTGGTCGTGTCGTCGGTATGATCTCGACGCACTGGCGCACGCCGCAGCAGCCAACCGAACACAACTTGCGCCTGCTCGACGTGCTGGCGCGCCAGGCGGCTGATCTGATCGAGCGCAAACAGGCGGAAGCCGCCGCCGCGCATCTCGCCGCCATCGTCACCTCCACCACCGACGCCATCGCCAGCAAGACGCTCGACGGCATCATTACCAGCTGGAATGACAGCGCGGAACGGATGTTTGGCTACTCAGCGCAGGAAATTATCGGGCGCTCGGTTCTCCTGCTGATCCCGCCCGACCTACACGCAGAGGAAGACACCATCCTCGCGCGGCTCAAAGCGGGTGAACGCATCGAGCACTTTGAGACGGTGCGCGTGACGAAGGATGGCCGACTGCTGGAGGTTTCCCTCACGATCTCGCCGATTCGCGACAACACGGGGGCCATCATTGGCGCCTCCAAGATCGTGCGCGACATCACGGAGCGCAAGCGGACCGAGCAGTTGCTCGCCGAGCAGAATCACCTGCTCGAACTGATCGCCACCGGACGTCCACTCGACGAGTGCCTGACTGAGGTGAGCAGCGCCGTGACGCGGCTTCAATCGCGGACGCGCGCCGCGCTGCTGCTGGCCGATGCCGCGCGCACGCGGTTTGTCACGATTTACGCGAGTAGTATTCCACCGTCATTTGGCGCGGGATTGCAGGACGCGCCGATCACCGATCCGGCAATTGGCTCTTGCGCCGCAGCAGTCTTGAGCGGCGAGCCAATCACCTGCGCGGACATCGCCCATGACGGCCGCTGGTCCCCGGAATGGCGCGATCTGTGTCTGGCGCATGGCATTCTGGCCTGTCATTCTGAGCCAGTGAAAGGATCAGATGGCAAGCCGCTCGCCTCGCTAATGCTCTGCTTCGACAAGCCGCGCACGCCGAGCGCGTGGGACCTGCGCATCGCCGACTTCGGCGCGTACATCGCGAGCATCGCCATCGAACGCGACCGCACAGTCGAAGCGTTGCGCGCGAGCGAGCGCATCAAGGATGAGTTCATGGGCATCGCCAGCCATGAGCTACGCACGCCGCTCACCTCGATCACGGCCAACGTGCAGATGGCCAGGCGCGTATTGGCTCCATACGCTCAACCTGCCGCCGACGCAGGCGCTGCCGACGCGGATGAGAGCCAGAGTCTACCATCTGGCGCGCTGAAACGGTTGCGCCGCCTGCTGGAGAGCAGCGACCGGCAACTAACGCACCTGGCTCGGCTGGTCAGCGATCTGCTCGATGTCTCGCGCATCCAGGCGGGCAAGATGGTGCTACGCCCGGAGCCATGCGATCTGCTGGAGGTCGTCGGTGAGGCCGTCGAGGGGCAGCGCGTCGTCTGGCCTGATCGGCGCATCGCCCTCGACCGCGCAGGCCTGACCAGTCTCTCACTCGTCGCCGACGCCGACCGTGTGGGTCAGGTGGTCACCAACTACCTGACCAATGCGCTCAAATACTCGGCGCCCGATCAGCCCATGGACGTGCGCGTGTGTGTCGCAGCGGGGCAGGCGCGGGTGGAGGTGTGCGACCACGGCCCAGGGCTGACACCCGAAGAGCAGGCGCATGTCTTCGAGAGCTTCTATCGGGCGCCGGACGTTGAGCAATTGAGTGGCTCAGGCGCGGGGCTGGGGCTGGGATTGCACATCTGCAAGACCATTGTCGAGCAGCATGGCGGCGCGGTGGGTGTCGAGAGTGTACCGGGAGCGGGCAGCACGTTCTGGTTTATGCTACCCCTCCAGCGTGAAGCGACCCGCGAAGAGACCGAGGAGTCCCTGCACGTCTGAGTACGGCTGGCAGCCTGACGCCGCGAAGTCAGCCTGCGCGGACTGGGACACGGCGCTGCACGGAGTCCTGCGTAAAACATCATCAATTGCTCGCCAGGCGAAGCCTTTCGCCAACACTCCTGCCATGCTATTCCTGCCATGCTATAGTGATGGCAGTTGGCGAGTGGAGGATAGCGTATGGGTCACATTGTCGAGCTCACAGACGAGCACTACCAGACATTAGCGCAGGCTGCCGCAGCGCAGGGAGTCACGCCAGATACCTTGCTAGCGCAGATGATCGCGGGACTGCGAAATCCCCTGAAGAAACCTCGCTACTATCAGACAGCCGCATGGCTCCAGCATCTTGGCATGAGCGACGAAGAAATCGCCGACATCACCCGCGAGGCTGAGGCCGACGCCGACGCCGACGCATGATGAGTTTGACCAATTTCTGCGCGAGTATCTGGCGCTCACTACGGCGAAGCAGCGCCTGTTTGGTAAAGCTGTTGTGAAGATGGTGGAGGAGATGAAGGCGGGCAGGCCATTTCGCAAGAGTTTGCGCATCAGCATGCTCAGCGGGCAACCTGGCATCTATGAAATGACCTGGGACATGCCTGACGGACGCGCCACCTTCATGTATGGCTCGGAACAGATTCCCGGTGAGCCGCATATCATCTGGCGGCGCATCGGCGGCCATGACATCTTCGATCATCCGTAGCCGCTGGCGCGACGCCTCGGCTATCCGGCTGAAAACGCCAGCGCGCTCCTACGCCAGCGCGCCTGCGTCGCCGCGTGTGGCGCTCGCTGCATGGCGCACGCCGACCAGATCGCGCGCAACCTGCTTGATGTGTCCGGATGACAGCCCGTAGAGTTCGCGCAGGATGGCCACCGCGCCGTGCTCGATGAACTTGTCGGGCAGGCCGATGATCTCCAGCTTGACCTCGCCCAGCAGGCCGCGCGCATTGAGCAGTTCCAGCACGGCGCTGCCAAAGCCGCCCGACTCCACGCCATCCTCGATAGTGATGAGGCGGCCAGTCGCCTTCGCCAGCCGCACGATCAGCTCCTCGTCGAGCGGCTTGGCCCAGCGCGCGTTGACCGCGACGGCGCGGATGCCGTCCTCGTTGAGCAGCTCCTGCGTGGCCTGCTGTACCAGCGCGACCATATGGCCATAGCCGAGAATCGCGACATCGCTACGCGCGATGTCCTCCTCAGGTGTCAGCACCTCGCCCTTGCCCACCGGCAGCTTGCGTAGCTCCGCATCCATCGGCACGCCCAGGCCACCGCCTCGCGGATAGCGCAGGGCCACCGGGCCAGCGAGATCGAGCGCGGTGTAGAGCATGTGACGCAACTCGTTCTCGTCTTTGGGCGCCATCAGCGTCATATTGGGCAGTGTGCGCAGCATCGCTATATCGAAGACGCCCTGCTGAGTATGCCCATCCTCGCCAACCAGGCCTGCGCGATCCATCGGGAAGACGACATGTAGATTCTGCACGCAGACATCGTGGATGACCTGATCGTAGGCGCGCTGCAGGAAGGTGGAGTAGATCGCCGCGACGGGCTTCATCCCGCCGCAGGCGAGGCCCGCCGCGAAGGTGACGGCGTGCTGCTCGGCGATGCCGACATCGAAGAAGCGCTCCGGGATTGCCTTCTGCAGCATGTTGAGCGAGGTGCCTTCGGACATCGCGGCGGTGATGCCGACGATGGTCTTGTCGCGGCGGGCAAGCTCCACCAGCGTCTCGCCGAAGACGTTCTGATATTTCGGTGGCTCGCCCGGCTTCTTCTTCAGCTCGCCGGTCGCCAGATCATAGGCGCCGGGGCCGTGATACTTGGTCGGGTCGGCCTCGGCGAAGTCGCAGCCGCGCCCCTTCTGCGTCGCCACCTGCACGATGATCGGACCTTCGATCTGCTGCGCCTTCTTGAAGACTTCCACCATCTGCTGCACGTTGTGGCCATCGAATGGGCCAAGGAAGGTGTAGCCCAACTCCTCGAAGATCACGCCGCTCTTGCTGGGCAGCACGAACTCTTTGGCGCTGCGGGCGGCGCGCCTGGCCACCTGCTTGGCCAGCGAACCACCGGGCGCGTGGTCGAGCGTGTCGCTGGCGGCGTCTTTGAAGCGGCGCACGTTGGCGTTCTCGCGCAACTCGCTGAGGTAGGCATGCAGCGCGCCGACGTTATCGGAGATGCTCTTGTCATTGTCATTTAGCACGATGATGAGACGCTTGTGCAGCGAACCAGCGTGGTTGATCGCCTCCAGCGCCATGCCGCCGGTCAGTGCGCCATCGCCGATGATCGCGACGACATTGAAATCCTCGCCCTTCAGGTCGCGTGCGACGGCCATGCCTAGCGCGGCGGAGATGCTGGTGCTGGCGTGGCTGGCGCCGAAGGCGTCGTACTCGCTCTCGGCGCGACGCAGATAGCCCGAGATGCCGCCCAGCGTCTTGAGGGAGCGGAAGTTGTCGCGCCGCCCCGTCACCAGCTTGTGCGGGTAAGCCTGGTGGCCGATGTCCCAGACGAGCAGATCGTGTGGGGCGTTGAAGGCGATGTGCAGCGCCAGCGTCAGTTCAACGGCGCCCAGGTTCGGCGCGAGATGGCCTCCACGAAGCGAGACGGCCTCGATGATCTCCTGTCGAATCTCTGCGGCGAGTCGCTCAAGCTCCGTGGGGGTCAGCCGCTTGAGCTGCGCGGGGGAATCAATCGTGTCAAGTATTCGATTCACAGATTTCACAGGTTTTCGTCTCCTCTGGAGGTCAAACGTCCCGTCGGGGTTGGCCGTTGTCCTGGACGCATCAGCCCGCGCTCACCACGCACGAAGCGCATCGCCGAGAGCCACACCGCTCAAGACGACCTCAGGATATTGCACACATTATACGGCTGCGCTACAAGTACTACCACTGTCTAATACCTGAATTCATGCGGCCTGGGTGCTCCATCGGCTGCACATGATTCACTGCCTCCTTGCACTCAAGTGCAATTTCGACACTCCTTGTCGGTCTGCGCTAGCGGCATGTGAGCGCTAGTCGCAGAATCAAAGCCAAGGCAGAGGCTACGCGCGATCTAGCGTGCGCTCGGCGCGCTGGGCGCGCTGGCCAACACGTAGGCGCGCTGTGTCTGAACCTCGATGTCAGGATACGGCTCGCGCTGGGTCAGTTCACGCGGCGTGAAGCCCGCTGCGGTGAGCCAGCCGAGCATCGCCTGCGTCGTGAAGAAGTGGAAATCGAGGTTGACCGCCTCGCCCCACCACTCATCCAGATGGCGCGTCTCGTCGCCGATGTGGAAGCCGACCAGCAGCGCGCCGCCTGGCCGCAGCGCGCGCCGCAGCTCCAGCAGCGCCGCTGGTATCTCGATTGGCGGCAGATGGATGAGGCTATAGAGCGCCACGACGCCCGCCAGCGAAGCGTCGGCGAAGGGCAATGCGCGCATGTCCGCCTGCATGAAGCGAATCGCAGGATGGAGCCGCCGGGCCTGCGCAATCATCGCCTCGGAGAGGTCTACGCCGACGACCTCTGCGCCGCCCGCGTGCAGATAGGCCGCCGCCTGCCCTGGCCCGCAGCCCAGATCGCAGATCAGGCCAGTTGCGTTGGCGGCGAAGGCGTCGAGCAGGCCGCGCTCCAGTGGCTTGTGCGCTAGCTCATCGCCGAAGCGCTGCGCATACTCGCCCGCCACGCGATTGTAGCTGGCGCGCGTCGTGTCGTCCTCATCTGGCATGCCGACGCTCTCCTGTTCTTGCCACTACGAACCCAGGTTGACCATCGGCGTGGCGCTAGACCTCACCCCCAGCCCCTCTCCTGCGAGGAGAGGGGAGCAGGCTCCGATTCCCCCTCGCCTCGCGGGAGCGGGCCAGGGGGTGAGGTAAGCAAAGCGCAGACGCCGACGAGTGGCGTAGACCCACCCATCGGCGCCTGCTGATCTACCAGCCCGCTAGCTCATCGCCTCTTCGACGGCTGCGCGCGCGGTGAACTGGCTGTTGTAGAGGTCGGCGTAGAAGCCGCCCTTCGCCAGCAGTTCCTCGTGCGTGCCCTGCTCGACGATGGTCCCGTGGTTCATCACGAGGATCAGGTCGGCGCCGCGAATCGTCGAGAGCCGGTGGGCAATGACGAAGCTGGTGCGTCCCCGCATCAGGGTCAACATCGCCTGCTGAATCAGCACCTCCGTGCGGGTATCCACGCTGCTGGTCGCCTCGTCGAGAATCAGTATCGGCGGGTTCGCCAGCACGGCGCGCGCGATGGTCAGCAACTGCTTCTGGCCCTGCGAGAGGTTCGACGCCTCCTGGTTGAGGACGGTGTCGTAGCCCTCCGGCAGCGTGCGAATGAAGTGATCGGCCTGGGCGGTGCGCGCCGCATGGACAATCTCTTCCTCGGTGGCGTTCTCGCGGCCATAGGCGATGTTCTCGCGAATCGTGCCGTTGAAGAGCCACGTATCCTGCAGCACCATGCCGAACAGCTGGCGCAACTCGGCGCGCCGCAGCTTGGTGACATCAACACCATCCACAAGGATACGCCCGCTATCCAGTTCATAGAAGCGCATCAGCAGGTTGACGAGTGTCGTCTTGCCAGCGCCGGTTGGTCCAACGATGGCGATGGTCTGGCCCGGCTCAGCCTCGATGTTCATGTCCACGATCAGCGGCTCGTCCTGCTTGTAGCTGAACGAAACATGCTGGAACTCGACATGACCCTGCGGAGCCGCGATGCTCGTCTCGACCGCCTCAGGAACCTGCTCCTGCTCGTCGAGCAGATTGAAGATGCGTTCCGCCGAAGCGATGGCTAGCTGAATGGTGTTGGAGAAGCTGGCAAGCTGGGTGATCGGCTGCGAGAACTGGCGCGCATACTGGATGAACGCCACCACGTCGCCAATCGCCACCGTTCCCTGCGTCACGAGCACGCTGCCAACCACCGCGACGCCAACGAAGCCCAGGTTGCCAATGGACATCATCAGCGGGAAGATCATGCCGGTGATGAACTGCGCACGCCAGCCAGCCTTGTACAGTTCCTCGTTCATGACATCGAACGCCTCAACCGACTGCCGCTCGTGTCCGAACGCCTTGACGATGCGGTGGCCGGTGAACATCTCCTCGACGTGGCCGTTCAGTTCGCCCAACGCGCGCTGCTGGCTGGAGAAGTAGCGCTGCGAGCGCTTGGCGATGATGATGGTCACGCCGATGCTGAGCGGCAGCGTCACGAGCGTCACGAGTGTCAGTTGCCAGCTGATGGTCAGCATCAGGACGATCACGCCGATGACCGTGACCAGCGAGGTGATGAACTGGGCCAGGCTCTGCTGCAGCGTGTTGCTGATGTTGTCCATGTCGTTGACCGCGCGGCTCATGATCTCGCCGTGGGTCTCAGTGTCATAGTAGCGCAGCGGCAGGCGGCCCAGCTTCTCTTCGACCTGGCGCCGCAGATTGTAGACCACGCGCTGCGACACGCCCGCCATTGTGTATTGCTGGATGTAGCTGAAGACTGAACTCAGCAAATACAAGCCGAGCAGGATCAGCATCAGCTCGCCAATGTAGGTGAAGTCTATCGAAGCGCCTGGGACGTGCCTGTAGAACTTGGCGACGACGCCCTCGAATAGCCTGGTAGTCGCCAGACCCAGAATCTTCGGGCCGAGGACATTGAAGACTGTGCTGATGATCGCCGCCACCAGCACGAGGATGAGCATCCACTTCTCTGGACGGAAATAGCCCATCAGCCGGAAGAACGTGCCGCGGAAGTTTTTGGCCTTCTGCCCTGTCATGCCGAGGCCAGCCATTGGTCCGCCGCCACCCATCGGGCCACGACCCATCCCACCTGGGCGGCCTCCTGGCCCCGTCGCTCCACGATTCGCGTTCATGCGACCTCCTCAAGCGAGAGCTGCGACAGGACAATCTCGCGGTAGACCTCATTCGATTCCAACAGTTCACGGTGCGTGCCGATACCGACCACCCTGCCTTCATCCAGCACGAGGATCTGGTCAGCATCCATGATCGTGCTGACACGCTGGGCGACGATCAGCACCGTAGCGTCGGTTGTCTCACCTTTCAGCGCGCCGCGCAGCTTGGCGTCAGTGGTGTAATCCAGCGCCGAGAATGTGTCGTCGAAGATGTAGATTTCGGGTTTGCGCACCAGCGCGCGGGCAATCGAGAGGCGCTGCTTCTGGCCACCAGAGACGTTTGTGCCGCCCTGCGCGATGTCCGTCTGCATGCCCAGCGGCATCTGGTCTATGAATTCGGTGGCCTGCGCGACCTCCGCCGCGTAGCGCAGTTCCTCATCGGTGGCGTCTTCTTTGCCGTAACGGATGTTCTCGGCGATGGTTCCTGAGAAGAGCACCGCGCGCTGTGGCACGAAGCCCATCTTCGCGCGCAGAGCTTCCTGCGCTTGCTCGCGCACGTCCACGCCATCCACCAGCACGGCGCCACTATCCACATCGTAGAAGCGCGGAATCAGCGTGACCAGCGAGGACTTGCCCGCGCCAGTGCCACCGATGATCGCCGTCACCTGACCGGGCCGCGCGGTGAACGAGATGTGCGAAAGCGCTGGCTCCTCCGCTCCGGGGTAGCTGAAGGTCACGTCGCGGAACTCCACCACACCCTGCTGATCGGTGGCCGAGCGGGTTGAGGCAGCGTCGTTGATCTCAGGCTTGATGTCCAGCACTTCGTTGATGCGCTTGGCCGAGGCGGCGGCGCGCGGCAGGAAGATGAACATCATCGAGAGCATCAGGAAGGCGAAGAGGATTTGCACGGCGTACTGCAAGAACGCGATCAGCGCGCCGACCTGCATCTCCCCAGAGTTGATCAGACCGCTGCCAAACCAGAAGATGGCCACAGTGGTGAGGTTGAGTATCAGCATCATGAACGGGAAGAGGATCGCCGTCAGCCGGTAGACCGAGATGGAGGTGTTGGTCAGGTCGAGGTTGGCCAGATCGAAGCGTCGCTCCTCATGTGGCTCGCGGCCAAACGCGCGGATAACGCGCACACCAGTCAGTCCCTCATCCAGCACGAGGTTGACTTTGTCAATCTTCGCCTGCATGATCTGGAACAGCGGAATCGC
>JAICSR010000189.1 GCA_025936795.1 Ktedonobacterales bacterium
CGAGGCGGCGGTGGCGGCGCTGGCTCCGGCGCTGCAAGTCGAGACGCCTGGGCGATCCATCCAAACGCTGCGCGATGTGACGGCGGCGGACCTTGCGCGGCATGGCGCGTTGCTCGACGGGACGCTGCTGCGCCGGGCGCGCCACGTCGTCTCGGAGAATGCGCGAACGTTGACAGCCGCTGAGGCGCTGCGGTCGGGCGACGCGGCGACGATGGGCGCGCTGCTCAATACCTCGCACCTGAGCCTGCGCGATGATTTTGCCGTGAGCTGCGCAGAGCTGGACGCCGCAGTGGAGATCATTCAGGCGACGCCAGGGGCGCTGGGCGCACGTATGATGGGCGCTGGCTTCGGCGGCAGCGCGCTGGCGCTGGTGCGCCGCGACGGGCTGGAGCGCGTGATCGCGCGTCTCGCCAACGAGTACCCGCGCCGCACGGGTGGAACTGGCGCCATGCTGGAGTGTTTCATCACCGGGCAATCAGGCGTGGGGTAGCCATCGTCAGCCCCGTCGGATCTACCAAAAATCGGGGGTTGACGGCACGCTGTGCATGGAGGGAGCCGGCGGTTAAAACCGCGCCTGAAGGCGGCTGCGGCCGCCCCAAGACCCGCCTGTGCGGGACCAGATGCGGACGGATTCAGATTGCGGGTCCGCGCAGGCGGGCCTTGTGGGCCGTGAGGCCCTTCAGACGCGATTTCAATCGCTGGCCGTTCGCCGCCGCCTGACCCACAGTTTTGGGTAGAACCGCGCCCGTCGGCGCGCTTGACATCGGCAAAGTTCACGCCCTATAATGCCCTGCACAACGATGACGATTCCATGGCAATTCAGATGTACGGCGGGTCCAGCACTTGGACGCGCTGTTCTTTTTTCTCTACTCAGCAGTGGACGAGTGTGGAGCGCAAAGGTGGCGCGCAATCCGTAAGACGCCTGACGATTGGCCGTGGCGAACGCGAGCCACAGGCGTCTGGAGAGGTGAAAACGATGGCGACAAATGCAGTAGGCGGATCGCATAGCGCGCGCGAAAAGGAAAAGATTCCCCTGACACGGGAAGGCTATGAGGAGAAGAAGAAACGTCTGCATTTCCTCATCACGGAGCGCCGCCCACAGGTCGCCGATTACATCCATGAGGCCAAGGAAGCTGGTGATATCAGCGAGAGTAGCGCCTACGAAGACGCGAAGAATCTTCAGGCGATGCTCGAAGGCGAGATTCAGGAATTGCAACAATTGCTCGACAACGCGGTGATTCTGGAGGCGCCCGATCAGGTCGAGGGCAAGCGGGTCGTGCGGCTTGGCTCGACGGTGGAGGTCGAGAACGACCGGGGCGCCGAGCGAACCTATCAGTTGGTCAGCACCGTCGAGGCCAGCCCAACGGCTGGCAAGCTCTCCGATCAGTCGCCCGTGGGGCGTGCGCTACTGGGCCACTCCGAGGGCGACAAGGTCGAGGTGGTCACCCCTGGGGGCACAGCCATCTATACCATTCGCAAGATCAAGTAGGCCAGTCAGCAGATCGTAGCGGCGCGTGTAGCCATTGGCACGGCGCTCTCTGTCTTGGGGAGCGCCGTCTTTTGTTGTGCGCTGCAAGGTCATACGCCGGGCGGCGCTCAGGTCGCGCGCCGCTGCGCGAGCGCCACCGCGCCGGGCAGCAGCGCCGCCGCGACGATCAGCGCGCCACCGGCTAGCGTGCGCACACTCGGCGCTTCGGCAAGCAGCAGCCAGGCGAAGAAGATGCCCCAGACCGGCTCCAGCGCGGCGATGACAC
Source organism: Ktedonobacterales bacterium (assembly GCA_025936795.1). Lineage (GTDB taxonomy): Bacteria > Chloroflexota > Ktedonobacteria > Ktedonobacterales > JADMIN01 > JAKAIY01. Next base: position 1,755 of record JAICSR010000189.1, read on the forward strand.
TGGCAAGCTGTGCGGTGATGTCGCGCAGGCTGGCGATGAAGAGGGTATGCGCCAGCGCCGTGCAGGCGAGGCCCAGCGCCGCCAGAATCAGCAGCGTACGTACGTTGAAGACGCCACCAAGCGGCAGCAGGAACACCGTCGGCAGCAGCGCCAGCGCCGCGACGCTATCTTGATAGAGGCTGATCGTGACACTGGGATAGCGTGACGACAGGCTGCGATTGACGACCGAGAGCAGGGCGAAGGTCGCGCCTGCGAGCAGCCCCCACAGCACGCCTCGCGTGGCAGAGTTATCGAGGCTGAAACGCGGCACGAGCAGCGCGATGCCCGGCAATATGAGGATGGCGGCCACAATCTCCGCCAGCCGGGGCCGCTGTCGCAGCAGCAGCGGCTCGAGCGCCGCCGTGAAGAGTGGAAAGCTGGAGAACGCGAGCAGTCCAATCGCGACATTCGACACGACAATCGCCTGAAAGAAGGCGGTCCAGTGCAGCGCCAGGATGACGCCTTGCAACGTCAGCAGCCCAAGGTCGCGACGGCTGCGCGGGCGTAGCGGCGTGCGCGCGCTCGCCGCCCAGAGCGCCAGCGCGGCGCCAGCGAAGACGACGCGCCCCAGCGTAATCAGTGGCGCAGGCAGGCCCGAGAGCTTGCCCAGCACGCCCGCCAGTCCAAAGAACAGCGTCGCCAGGTTTACGCTGACGAGGCCTCGCCGACGCTGAACTGCCTTCACGATGCCCTCCTGAACCTCCTGTGTGTGCGGCGCGTGCGGCGCTCTGGCGCGCCCGGTGTTGTCCATGATACGCCGCGCTCTGCTCTATCAGAAGTCATGGGCGCGTTGTATCCTGTGGTACAGGTCGGTATAATGGGGTGAGTGTGCGGTGGCGGTCGTGTGTGGATGTACAGCCGATACGTGTGATCCGGCGGACTCCTCAGGTGGTGGCGCTCATCGAGCGATTCCTTCACCAACTTCATCGCGCCAACGATCTCAACGGGTTAAAAGTGAGGTAAACCGAGCATCATGGAGCGTGCGATTCAGGATTATGTTCATGCCCTTGCTTCACAGAAGAAATCCAGCGAGAACACGCTTGGCGCCTATCGCAGCGATCTGAAGCAGCTTGTGAGCTTTGCGCGTGAACAAGGCGCGCAAGCGTGGGATCAAGTGACGCCAGCGATTGTCGCGGGCTTTATTGAAGAACTCAATCGGCGACAATATGCCGCTACCTCTATTGCGCGCAAGATTGCGGCGGTCAAGTCGTTCTTCCACTTTCTGCTGGCGACTGGCGTGGTGACCTCTGAGCCGACTGGTGAGCTGGGTGCGCCGCATGTGGAGAAATACACGCCGTCTGCCTTGGCGCACGACGATGTGGAGCGCCTGCTGGCCGCCGTCGTCACCGATACCCCGGCAGGGCAGCGCGACTACGCGATGCTGCAGTGCCTTTATGCCACTGGCATGCGTGTGACGGAGCTTGTCACCACGGATGTCGCCGACCTCGATCTGGCGCGCGGGCATATCCGGTGCAGTGGGCGCAATGGTCGCGAGCGTTTGCTGCCGCTGCGCCCCGTCGCGCAACACGCGCTGGCGGTCTATCTCAACGATGGGCGGCGTGCGCTCGCACACTCCGCCGACGAGCCAGGCTTATTCCTCAATCATCACGGGCAGCGTCTGACGCGGCAAGGCTTCTGGCTCATCATGAAGGGCTACGCGAAGGCGGTGGGTATCGCGCGCATTACGCCGCACACGCTGCGCCACTCCTTCGCTCTGGAGATGCTGGGGCGCGGTGTCGAATTGCGCACAGTGCAGGAGCTGCTGGGCCACGCCAACATCTCCACCACCCAGATCTATAGCCATCTCCAGCAGGCGAAAACCGCCTCCATCGCCTCGGTGTTGGGCGAAATCGAGGCGCTGCAAGAGCACGTGCGCGACGAGAGCAGTGAGCGCGTGCCAGCGACGCCGCAGACCGCCGCCAAGCGCTAGCTCGCGCTCAGTCTGCGCCTAGCTTGCGATCACCTCGGCGGTCGAGTCCAATCGGTAGCTCCACGCCGACGCCTTGGCGTATGCCTCGACTTCATAGGTTCCCGCTGGCTGCTGTGGCGCGGTGAGCGTCCAGGTCGCGGCGCCAGTGGCGTCTGTCGGCGTGGCAGGTGGCCAGGACGAGAAGAGCGCGGGGCTACCGTCCGACGGCGCGCGCAAGACGCAGGGCAACCCCACGATCGGTGTGTGTGCGTCGGGAGTGAACGCACGGACGACAATCGTGATCTGCTGGCCGGGTTTCATCTTCTTCGGCGTCACGCTGACACTGAGTTGAAATTGCCCGGTCACCGACGAAGCTGGCACAGTATCCGTCGCTACGGCGGAAGGAACGGCTGCGCTGGTGTTGGTGGGTGAGGTCTGTGTCCGTGGCGTGGCGGATGGGCTGGCCTGTGCGCTGGCCCGGCTGCGACTGACGAGCGTATGGGTCAGGAATCCGGAGAGCAGGCCGAGCAGCGCAACCAGCGCCAGCAAGGTGATGATCAACCCAATCGGGTTGGACGCTCGCCGCTTACGCTTCGTACTCATGCCACCTCATCATGCCACCTGCGATCATGCCGCGCAGTTCAGCGTCGCTGTGGACGCGTTCTTCTGGACGCCTGGCGCTGGCTGGTTCGTTCCCGCCACCCGTCATTCTAGGCTACAGGCGGCGAACGACGCAACGACCTCACCCAACCGGCGGCTCGCTCTCTAGCGTTTCACCCAGCCGGATGAGCGCGCTCGAAGTCGCGCAACATCACCTCAGTGTCGTTGAGTAGCACGGCGCTAGTATCAATGATGCGCGTTTCGGGCGTCAGCAGCGCAGGGCCGCGCCGCGAGGTGGCGAGGCTCTCTAGCCCCGCGTCGCGCAGCAGCCACTCGGCCATCAACACATAGCCTGCCCAGTCGCGCATGTTGTCGGTGCGTTCCCAGACCGGGACACCATAGCGGAAGGCTTGCTCGAAATACTCATGGCTGCGGATCGCGAATGGGAGCAGCTTACGTTCGAGCGATTCGCCTTCGACCTCGCCCGCCTGCTTGATCGCCTGCACCACCTCGACCAGCCGTTTGCTGCGCGGCTCGACCCGCGTAATGAGCAGTCCACCCAGCTCGATCTGGCGCCCGCTCTCGCGCACGCGCGCCAGCAGGCGCAAGGTGGCGGCGGCGCCCTCTAGCGCGGGGGCCTCAGGCGCCATGGGCATGATGACGCGGTCGGTTGCGGCGAGCGCTGTGGTCATCAGCGCGCCACCCTCGGAGGGAAAGTCAATCAGCGCGATGTCAACCGCTGGCGCCAGCGCATGGATCAGCCCGGCCAGCACGCGCTCCGATTGCAGAAACGCCGCCGCCTCGCCGAGCAGGTCATCCCAGGGCAGCACCCACAACTCGCCACCTGACCAGCTGGGCTGCGAGAGCAGATGGACGGGCAGCGCCGACTGTTCCAGCATCGCGTTCGCGATCTCGTCGTCGGGTGTGGCGCCTGCGGGGAACTCGTGCAGGGTCAGGAGCGCGGAGGAAAGCTCGCCGTGCGTGGACTCCGGCCAGATGTCACGGAGCGATGCCGTTGTCGTGCCTGGCTGAGCCAGGTCTACGACCAGCGTCCGCGCGCCATAGAGCGCACAGAGCCGGGCTAGTGTCGAGACCGTCGTGGATTTCCCCTGGCCACCCTTCCGTATGGCGACCCCGTACACTTTCGGCATGCGTTGCTACTCCGCTCCTCCCTGATCGTCCACGAAAAGCCCTTGTGTACTATGGCAGCGCGCCTGGTATGTGTCAAGCGCAGGCTGACCCTTTGGAGGACCCTTTGGCGAGGTGCTACTATGGGGGGCGGTGGGGGCGGCAGCCCGAAATCGCGCCGAACGAGTCTCGTAAAACGCGCAGTCTGGTCAGCAGGACGAATTGAGGGAAGACGGATGGCAGCTCCTGATGCGGATGTCGTAATTATCGGCGCTGGCCTGGCTGGCCTTGTGGCTGCTGTGGAGCTTGCCAATGCCGGGAAACGTGTCATCATCGTTGACCAGGAGCCAGACCAGAACCTTGGCGGCCAGGCGTTCTGGTCGTTTGGCGGCCTCTTTCTGGTAGACTCGCCCGAGCAGCGTCGCCTGGGCGTCCACGACTCCTATGACCTGGCGCTGCAAGACTGGATGGGAACCGCTGGCTTCGACCGCCCAGAGGATGCGTGGCCGCGCAAATGGGCCGAGGCGTACCTCGCCTTCGCCGCGGGTGAGAAACGCGCCTGGCTCAGGTCCCAGGGGATGCGTTGGTTTCCGATCGTTGGCTGGGCTGAGCGCGGGGGCTATGGCGCGCTGGGGCATGGCAACTCCGTGCCGCGCTTCCATGTCACCTGGGGAACGGGACCAGGCGTGCTGGAGCCGTTCGTTCGCCAGGTGCGCGCGGGCGTGAAGCGCGGCCTGATTACGCTCAAGTTTCGCCATCGAGTCAACGAGGTGACGATGACTGGCGGCGTAGTGGATGGCGTGCGCGGCGACATCCTTGAACCCAGCGATGTCGCGCGGGGCCAGCAGAGTTCGCGCGTCGTCGTGGGCGACTTCAGCATGCACGCGCAGGCCGTCATCGTCACCTCAGGTGGCATCGGCGCCAACCACGACCTCGTGCGCCAGAACTGGCCCGCCCGTCTCGGCGCGCCGCCCACCCACATGATCTCAGGCGTGCCAGCGTATGTGGACGGTCGCATGCTGGACATCACAGCGGCGGCGGGAGGGCGCATCATCAATCCTGATCGTATGTGGCACTACACCGAGGGCATTCAGAACTGGAACCCGATCTGGAGTCAGCACGGCATCCGTATCCTGCCTGGCCCTTCGTCGCTCTGGCTCGATGCGCGCGGCCAGCGCCTGCCTGTGCCGCTCTATCCTGGGTTCGACACGCTCGGCACGCTCAGGTATCTCCGGCAGACGGGCTACGACTATAGCTGGTTTGTGTTGACGCAGAAGATCATCAGGAAAGAGTTTGCGCTCTCCGGCTCCGAGCAGAACCCCGACCTCACCAACAAAAGCTGGCGGCAGGTGCTGCGCCGCGCTGTTGGTAGCAAGGCGCCTGCTCCAGTGGAGGCGTTCAAGGCGCACGGTCCCGATTTCGTGGTCGCGCGCTCACTGGAGGAGCTGGTGCGCGGCATGAATGCGCTGACAGATGAACCGCTACTCGACCAGGCGGTGGTGGAGCGCGAGATCACTGCGCGCGACCGCGAGATTGCCAATCCCTTCACAAAGGACGCGCAGATCACCTCCATTCATGGCGCGCGTCGCTATCTGGGCGACCGGCTGATTCGCACCGCCAGGCCGCACAGGCTGCTCGATCCCAAGGCTGGGCCGCTGATCGCCGTGCGCCTGCACATCCTCACGCGCAAGACGCTGGGTGGCCTGGAGACCGATCTCTCCAGTCGCGTGCTGGGGGCAGATGGCCAGCCAGTGCCAGGCCTCTACGCTGCTGGCGAGGTGGCGGGCTTTGGTGGCGGTGGCATGCATGGTTACAGCGCGTTGGAGGGAACGTTCCTGGGTGGCTGTCTTTTCTCTGGTCGTACAGCAGGACGCGCCGCCGCCGCTGCGGTGGTGTAGCGCCTGCGCTTGCGCGGTCAGCAGCGGGACCAGTGGCGGGTCTAGTGGCGGGTCGCGGCGCGTGTTCGCGCCTCGCCTGCCCGGTTCTACCCAACACTGGGGGCTAGACTGCAGCGGGGCCAGCGGTTAAAACCGCGCCTGAAGGGCCTCCAGCCCACGAGGTCCGCCTCCGCGGACCCCCATCCGGATCCTGGGGTCTGGTGGTGGCCCGCAGGCCACCTTCAGGCGCGGTTTCAACCGCTGGCTGCCCTATTATA
>JAICSR010000362.1 GCA_025936795.1 Ktedonobacterales bacterium
ATGCCATCTCTGCACATCACCCCGCTAGCGTGATAGCACAATTACTACACCACCACAAGTAGCGAGAACTGGCGACAGACAGAGGGCAATGCCTACGTCACGTCCGACCGTGCCGATGTTCATCATGTGCGTTTTATCCTGTATAGGACACAAATAGCGGCTACGAGCCTGTGCAGTTGCAGCGCACCGAGATGCAGGCGCCTCGCGAAATGAGATTGTGGCAGGCGCGTATGTGACGCTCGGCGACTACACTACATAAGCAATTGACGTCGTCGACAGAGAGGAGCGTCCTGTATGAGCCAGCGTGACCAGATTCGCATGAGTGAGCAGGAGATCGCGCGCTTTCTGGAGCAGGGGCGCACACTCTCCGTCGCCACGATCAACCCCGATGGCGCGCCACATCTGGTGGCGATGTGGTACGCGCTGACCGATGGCAAGATCAGCATGTGGATGTATGCGAAGTCGCAGAAGGCGCTGAACCTGCGCCGCGACCCACGCATCACCTGCATGATGGAGTCGGGCGCAAGTTACGGCGAACTGCGCGGCGTGCAGATTCGCGGACGGGCGACGCTGGTGGAGGATGTCGCGTGCGTGCAGGCGATTGGCGAGGCGATCTATCGGCGCAACGCCAGCGCGGATGGCGCGCTCACCCCGCAGCAGTTCCAGATCATCGCGGCGCAAGCTCCCAAGCGCATCGGCGTGGTCGTCGAGTCAACCGCCATCGCCTCGTGGGACCACGGCAAGCTCGGCGGGCTCAGCCCGCGCTAGCTAGCTCGCGGCGCATGACGACATAGGACTGCTCACCGGGATTGAAGGCGAAGCCGGGGTGCAGGTAGCTCCAACCGTGGCGCTCATAGAGGCGGCGCGCGCCTGCGTTGCTCACCTCGGTCGAGAGCAGCGCGCGTGGGCAGGGCTGCGCGGCTAGCAGCGCCTCCATCAGCGCGGAGCCGATGCCACGGCTACGAACCTCCGACGCGACCGCCAGGTCCACCAGCGTCCAGGCGTCTTGCAGCGCGGGATGCTCCACGCCGACCTGTGTGGCCACACGGTCGTGCCACCACTGCCCTGGCAGCGAACGTGCGCCGAAGCCGAAGCCAACCAGCGCGCCCTCACGCAGCGCGACGAGGCCGTGATAGTCGGGCAGCGCGGCATAGCGAGTGAAGAAGTCAGTAATCCCCACTACGCCACCTTCGCTGGGCCAGGTCGCCAGAAAGAGGCGCACGGCGTCGGCGAAGACGGGCATCCCTGGCTGGAGCGGCGCGAAGCCGAAGCCGGGCGGAGGGTCGCTGGTCGTCAGCATTGGTGTCTCTCCCCTGGACTCATCGCGTCCGTCTGGCTGGCTGCGGCGGCGCCACGCCCATCTATTCTACCCCGCGCCGCCTCCAGATGGCGAGGTGAAGCGCCGCCCAAGCTACCCCCTTTGGCGCATCGCACGACGGCGTACAGTTATGTTATGTTTGCCTCTGGATGTGAATGCTGCCGCATATCGAACAGATTGACAGGGTGGCGTCCTCCAGCAGATGCAGCGCGCAGGAGTCGCCCCGCTGTACACATTCTGTACACGCTCAGGGGAGGATGCAATGTCGCGAAAAGTCGCCGATTGTCGAGACACACCAAATCTCGTCGGCTGCACACTCATGATTTCAGGTGAGGAAGAGGAGGTCGTGCGCGCGGCCAGCGACCATGCTATCGCCGTCCACGGCCACGCCGACACGCCAGAATTGCGCGAGCAGGTTCGCGCCACGCTGAAGGATGAGTTTGTTCCCAGTGTTGCGCCCAGCGCTGGCGCCAGCGATACCCTCTGAACTCAGCTTTGTCAGCCAATTCCAGTTTCACCACCGCATCAGGGCGGCTCCCATGCCTGCGCGCTTCACGCAGCCCATGCCGACAGCATTCACGTTTTGGGAGCGCGTATGCGAAACCAGATCGTCCTGATGCAGTGGGAAGTACTCCGCGACGTCACACAGCGCGGCCCAGAGCGAGCAGCAGCGGCGACCGCGCGCGATAGGGTTCGCCGCGATAGGAGCCGAGCAGCCGCTCCATGCCGAAGCCTGTCGCGCCGAAGAGCAGCGCCAGCTCGCGCGGGAAGTAGACACGCATGGTGAACTGGGAGCGGTAGTCGCGCACGGCGCCATCCACCTCGCTGACGTGATAGTCGTAGGCCAGCGTCTCTTGCTGCGTGGCGGCGTCGTAGCGCGTGGCGACCGTGCGGCGCAGCGTGCGCCCGCCGCAGCTCACCTCCAGATCGAGGCGTCGGGGAGTGGGAGCGTCGCGCCCGGCCAGCAGCCGCTCCAGATCAGGCGCCGTCACATCCACTGCCAGCAATCCACCTGCGCGCAGCCAGCGCCGTGCGCCGCGCCAGACGCTCAGTTGCTCGTCGGGCGTGGTGAAGTGGTGCGCCACGCCATACGGCATGAGGATGACATCGAAGGCTGCGCTATCTTCTGCGCCTGCCAGCCGATGCAGCTGATGGAGCGCTCCATCCAGACCGCGCGCGTCGCCTTGCGCCAGCTGCAGCGCCTGCCGCGTCGGCGCCGCCTCGTCGCGCGCGTGCTCCTCTGCGCGGCGCAGCATCGCCGACTCGATCTCCAGCCCAGTGACGCTGAAGCCTTGCGCTGCCCCCAACCGCGCGAGCGGCAGGGTCAGCCGCCCGCAGCCGCAGCCGATCTCCAGCACGCGCGCCGGTCGCTCGCGCTGGAGCAATCCCGTCCAGAAGGGCAGATCACCGATCTCGCGCGCCTGCGTCTCCAGTTCGTAGTCGTCTGGTCGTCGGTAGACCTCTTCAAGAGCCATGCGCCCACCTCCCGCGCCTGCCCGGTCGTCTCTGCGCGGCGCGGCGCGGCTCGGCGCGGCTCGTGGCCAGGCTCTCCGCGATCCTTGCGGCGCCAACGCAATTCCTTGCGGGCCACTCTGAGTAATCGCAAGCTTTGCGCCAACTCCCTGCGCGCTTGTGCGCATCCGCTGGCGAGCGATGGAATCAGGCGCAGGCCAGGGCTGCATTCTGGTCCGTCGTCAGTTGCGGTGGCGCGCCACAGGGTCTATAGTTTCAGGTGACGGCGTGTACCTACGCATTATGACGTATTCGACTCTGCTGAGACTGAAGTGAGGCGCTTACCATGACGACCGAGTCGTCCCCATCGCGTGTCGGCGTTGTCCTGATGACCTATGGTTCTCCCCCGACACTCGACGACGTGCCGGGCTATCTGCGCAATGTCTACGGTGGCCGCGAGCCGAGCGATGAGGTCGTGGCCGAGTTCAAGCGGCGCTATGCGCTAATCGGCGGCTCGCCCCTGCTGCGCGTGACGCAGGAACAGGCGGCGGCGCTGGAGGTCGAGCTGGCGCGGCGTCATCCCGACGGCCCGGCGTTCCAGGTGACGGCGGGCATGCGCTTCTTCGCGCCCTACATCCTCGATGTCGTCCCGGAGGTCGCCGAGGGGGCCGATGCGCTGGTTGGCGTCATCATGTCGCCGCAATACTCGCCGATTCTGATGCGCGGCTACATCGCCGAGTTGCGCGACGCCGCCTCGCGGTTAGGACGCGACGATCTGACGGTCGCCATCACCGAGGACTGGCACATGCAGCCGCAGTTCCTCCAGGCGGTGGCCGACCGCGTGCGCGAGGCGCTTGATCGGCTCCCCGCCGAGCGGCGCGCCACCACGCCCGTGCTGCTCTCGGCCCACAGCATGCCGCTGCGAGTCGTCGCCGACGAGCCAGACTACATTGACAACCTGAAGCAGACGGCAGCGGCCATCGCCGAGCGCGCAGGCGTGGGGCCGGAGCAGTGGATGTTCTGCTACCAGAGCGCTGGACATACGCCAGAGCCGTGGCTCAAGCCCGACTTCGCTGACCTGATGCCGCAGCTCAAGGCTGATGGCGCGACCGACGTGCTGATCGCGCCAGTCCAGTTCCTCGCCGACCACCTGGAGATTCTCTACGACATCGAGGTGGGCGCCCGCGAGCAGGCCGAGGAGCATGGCATCACCTTCCACCGCACCCAGTCGCTCAACGCCACCCCGCTCTTCATCGAGGCGCTGGCCGCTGTCGTGGAGGATACGCTGAAGCGCGCGGCCCCGCTGCATTCGACCCCGGCTGCCCACTAGACGATCCGTTGATAGGCCAGCGGCAGCCGTTGACATCAGCGAATGGGGCGCGAACGCCAGGGGTATCAGAGAAGGAGACGTCAGCATGCGCGCACTACAGATCGAGCGGCACGGTGGGCCAGA
>JAICSR010000084.1 GCA_025936795.1 Ktedonobacterales bacterium
CAGGCGTTCATCCAGACGATGCTCGGCAAGATCGAACGGCTGCGCGCGATGATTCAGCAGCACGGCGGGCGCTGCGATCTGGAAGTGGATGGCGGCGTCTCCGCTGAGACAGCGCCGCTGGTCACACGCGCGGGCGCGAATGTGCTGGTGGCTGGCTCGTCAGTCTATGGCGCGGCTGGTGGCGTCGCGGCGGGCATCGCCGCGTTGCGCGCCGCCTGCGCCTGAGGTCAGCGGTTGAGAGCGCGCCATTCGGCCATTCATGGACGTAAGGCGCAGCGCCGATGTACAATGGCCTTACGCTGGCGATGTATGCCAGCCACGCTCGCACAGCGACATGATCGCGAGCGACGCCAGCGTATGCGCTCAGCACGCCGGCATCTGCGGTCGAGTGATACCTCGCCGTACGCTGCGGCGCTGATGAAGTGGACGCGCAAGGGATTGAAGGGCGCCGACAATGAAAAAGATTCTCGTCGCTGACGACGACGTGACGATCGCCGATTTGCTGCAGCAGGCGCTCGAAGCCGAGGGCTATGAGACCTACAAAGCCACACAGGCCTTGCGCTTTTACGATGCGGTGATAGAGCGCCAACCCGACCTGATTCTGCTCGACCTGCTGATGCCCTATTTGGAGGGCGAGGATGAGCTGCATCTGTTGCAGATGAATCCCGCAACCCAGCGCATTCCGGTGATCGTGGTCACAGCGCTGCAAGAGGCCAAGCAGGAAGAAGAAAAATATCGGCGTCTGGGCGTTGTCGAGATCGTGACGAAGCCCTTTGACCTCGATAAGCTCGTCGGCGTCATCAAGCGCACCATCGGCTAAGTCGCGGCTACGTTGCGGCTACGCTGAGGCGTGGCGAGTCGTGCGCGGGGCGGAGTAGAGGAGGATCACGGCGTGGCGGAGACGAATGAGCAGGCGGCGGGCGCTTTGCCTCCCACGCCGGATGGCGAGGCGCAGAATCGTGTAGCGCTCGACGCGATGGGCGGCGACTTCGCGCCAGCGGAGATCGTCAAAGGCGCTGTGCAGGCGGCGGGCGAATATAACATGGGCGTGCTGCTCGTCGGGCCAGAGCCGCTGATTCGCGCGGAGCTTGCGAAGTACGATGTCACTGGCCTCGACCTGGAGGTCGTCCACACCGACGAAGTGATCGGCATGGATGAGCATCCCGCCGAGGCGGTGCGCTCGAAGCGCCGCAACAGCATCACCCTCTGCCACGAGCTGGTGCGCGATGGTCGCGCGCTGGGCGCCGTCTCCGCCGGCAATAGCGGCGCGGTGATGGCCGCCGCGATCTTTACCCTGCGGCGCATCAAGGGGATTGACCGCCCGGCGTTTGGCGGCGTGCTTCCGGCGGCTGGCGGCAAGCAGGTGATGGTGCTCGACATGGGCGCCAACACCGATTGCAAGCCGCAATGGCTGCTGCAGTTCGCGCTGATGGGGTCGGCCTACATGAGCGCCGTCTTCGGGCTGGAGCGCCCGCGTGTGGGTCTGCTGGCGAATGGCGAGGAAGAGACCAAGGGCGACCAGCTGACCCAGGAGGCGCACCAACTGCTCAAAGCCACCGCGCCGGGCATTGGCCTCAACTTCATCGGCAACATCGAGGGGCGCGACATCAACGCGGGCGGTGTGGATGTGGTGGTCTGCGATGGCTTCGTCGGCAATGTCGTGCTGAAATCGGCTGAGGGCCTGAGCAAGATGCTGCTGGACACGATCAAGCGCGAGCTGACCGCTGGCCCCATCACCACCATCGGCGCAGCGCTGGCCAAGCCCGCGTTCGACCGCGTGCGCAAGCAACTCGACTACGAGGAGTACGGCGGCGTGCCGATTCTGGGCGTGAATGGCGTCAGCATCATCTCGCACGGCAGCTCGAAAGCCAAGGCCGTCAAGAACGCAATTCGCGTGGCGCGCCAGGCCGCGCAGGCCAACCTGCCAGCCACCATCGCCGAGAGCGCGCGCAAGATGGCGGCGGTCACGCCAGCCAGCTAGACGCGACCTCACCCCCTTGGCCCCTCGCCCTGTGGGCGGGGGAAATCCGGAAGCCCCTCTCTCGCCGCAGCGGGGGAGGGGTTGGGGAGGGGGCATCCCATTCACGACGAAGGTGGACGTTTCCTATGGATGCTGCGCGTCTGGATGATATTCGGCTGACAGTGGTGGACCCGGAGGGGACAGTAAGCTTCGTGGCGCATGCCTCGGCGGCGGTGGCGCTGACCGCCGCCTGCTCACACAATCCCACGTCCTTGCGCGACCTGCTGGACGCCTCCGAGCGCTATGACCGCGCGCTGCGGGCGACCGTGCTGCGCGGCCTGGCGGTCTTCGATGAGCACAACCTGCCGGGCGAGCTAGACCACATCCACAGCCAGCTCGACCAACTGCCGCCGCGCAAGACCCCCGTTTTCCGCGTGCTCGATCCCGTCACCCGCGAGGCCAGTTTGCGTCCGGTGCGCACGGGCGTCGTGCTCTTCAATCTCCCCGCGCGGCGCATCGTGCAGATCGAGAATACCTATGAGCCGCTGGCGCCATCGGGCGAGGTCAACTACCACAATGGGCGATTCCTCAGCATCCGCCTGCTGCCCTACCAGTTGCCCGACGACTGGCTGATCGTGCCGTAGCGCGCCTTAGCCCTGGATGATGGGGATAAGCCCCCCGAAGAAGGTCTGTAGCGCCTTCTGGGTCGCGGCAGGTGTGGCGCCGTGCGCGATGGCTACCACGACGACCGAGGGACCGCTGGCTGGCGTCAACGTGCCTGCCGCGATAGTGATAGCCCCGCCCGCGCTGCTGGCTGTCGTCACGACCAGTGCGCCTGCGCCGATAATCGTCTGCGGCGCGACGGCTGTGGCGGCGGCGTTATTTACGCTGGCCAGTAGCGTCGTGATCTCCGCCTGATCGTGCGCAGTGACGAGTTGACCACTCGCCAGCGCGGAGTAGAAGAGCGAGAGGCTGCGCGCCGTGCCTTTCGCTTGCAGCGGTTGCTGCGCGGCGAACTGAAAGCCCGTGATGTGGCGCTGCGTCAGGAAGCTATCCATGCCAGCGGCGCCGCCCACCAGCGCATAGTCGAACGTGAGCGCCTGCGCGTTGCCTGCGACGAGGTCGCGCGCGATTGGCGGCGGACCCTTGCTGGCGTTGGGCTGCGAAGCGACGATGCCCTTGGCGTAGAGCGTGGTGAGCAGCAGTGGCGTGATCTGCGCGCCCAGCGCCTCCGGCTGATCTATCGCCGCTGTATGGTAACTCGCGCCTGCGGCGGGGAAGTAGAGCGCCGAGGCGAAACCTGGCCCCAGCGCGCCGATGGCCTGGCCAAACGCGGGCGAGAGCGCACCCAGATCGCCGATGCTGCGCGCCTGGCTGGATTGGCTGGCCCCGCTGGCGGCGACCAATCCGCTGGCCTGTGTCCAGCCGGAGCCACCAGCGGCGTGGGTCGGCCCCGCCCAGCGAATCTGCGCCCAGCGCACACCCGCGCGCGTCGCATAGCGGCTCACCTGCGTCGCAAAGCCCGGCTCCAGCGTGGCGACCACGCTCGACCCGCCGGGAGCGGTCACGATGCGCAGGGTCGCGTTGGCGAGCATCGGTGTGGGCGTGGCGAGCGGTGTGTCATAGCTGAGCGACCACGGCGGCGAGGCAAGCTGCGCACTCGTGATCGGCAGCTGCCAGTAGCCAAAGGTCTCGCCGCCCAGGGCCGCCGGGATCGCGCCGACGATGCAGAACAACGCAAAGACGGCCAGCGACGCGCGCAGGCCGCTCGCCTTCGGCGCCGTCCGGGCGGGCGCCGCTTGACCTGCCGCACGATCTGCCGCCTGGCCGCGCGCCCCCGCGTTCGCAGTGGCCAGCTTGCGTGGCTGCGCCATTGTCGCCACTCCCATCACTCATCAGCCTGGCCGACAGCCAGGTCACCTGGGCAGGTTGCTCGCGCTTCCAAGCGTCCTGTGCGCATTTTACCATGCTGAGCGAGCAGTGTGACGGCGCGCCGACACGGTTAGCGTATCCAGCGCATTCAGTGCGACGATGCGCCGCCCGACGCAATCTGGTAGAGTGTCACCTGGCTATCGGTGTAATCAATGGTGATGGCGCCGAAGCGGTCGAGCAGATCGGAGCCAATCAGCCCATCTACCCCCGCCGAGGTTTTCAGGTCGGCAAGCGATGCGCTGGTAATCGTCATCGTGGGCAGTTGCGCCTTCCCGAGCGACCACTGCGAGATGTGGATGGGCGTGACTTGCTGCGCGCCACCTACTCCAGTGATCGGCTCTGGCGAACCAACCACCTGCAAGCCTAGTTTGTCGGCAAGCGAGCGGTCAATCAGCGTAAGGCTCGCCCCGGTGTCGAGCGCCATAGGGTAGGGGCCTTTGCCGTGGATGAGCACCTGAACGACCACCAGCGTTGCGCCCTTGTCGCCATGCCGGATCTCCGCTGGTACGGTGACGCCGGGAGCGGGCGTGTTGGCCAGCGTCACTGGTCCTATCAGGTTCGGGGAGCAGGCTGCGAGTGTCATGCAGAGCAGCATCAGCGCGCAGAACGGGCCGAGCAGGCGCCGCCATGCGCCGCAGCGAGCGCGAAAGCGGGCGCTTGCCAACAGGTCGCGTCCGGGCGTCGCTCGCTGTAGTGACGACATGGCGGTCTCCTTTATGGTCCGATATGGTTCGATATGGTCCGATAAGGCCTGGTCCGGTTTGGTCATGGATCGGCGCGCAGCGATACGCGCAACGCTGGTCCCTCGTCTTGCTCTACGATTGCCAGCCGCTCCAAGTTTACGCACACACCATGCCGCGCTGCTTGCTGGTCTCCAGTAGGGGGATTTCCTGTGGTCCGGTCGCGCCGGAGCCGATGGCGTACAATGATGCAAAAATCGCCTGCGGGAACATCTCCATGTACGCGGGCAGGCGGTAGAATGGAGCTATCGTCCAAGTGATTAGAGAGGAAGCAGATCGGTGACAGACGAGACGCCAGCCACGCCACAGGCGGGGCAAGAGAGTCAGCCTGACCATACAACATCCGCAGGCGCGCGCCTCGGCCCGGTCAACGCCGCTCAATCCGATGCGCCCGGCTCCGCGCCCGACGCAACACGCGGCGCCACCGTCGGGGCCGCGCCTCAACGTGCGGCAGCCGTCACGGCTCCGCTCAGCGCCGACCAGCGCATTGATGCGGCGTTGCTCGACGACGCAGCCACGCCGACCAGCGCGCAGAGCGATGGAATCGCCATGGCGCTGAACGGCGCGAACGGCTCAAACGGCTCAAACGGCGCTGGACATGGCGCCCAGGCGAGCGAGGAGGCGCCTGTCGCGCCCCAGAGCAGCGCCGCCGCTGGGGAGAGCGCGCCAGAAGCTGCGCCTGCCGAGGATGGCGCGCTGGCCCCAACGGAGCAACCGGCGGCTGCTGCTCCAGCGGCGGCGCCCACCGCCGCTGGGGTCGCCGATGAAATCGCCGAGGAGCCTGCTGATGAGACTCTCGGCGAGCCTGAGCAGCCAGCGGAACAGGAAGCGCCGCACGCGCCAGAAGCGCCACACGCGCAGCCTGCTGCGCCACGCAGCGACCGCGCGCGCGACGCCGAGTTCGCGCGCTACTACGCCGTGCGGACACACATTGGCCCGATCGCCTTTGCGCCTGATCTCTCGCAGGTGGCCTATATCACCAACACGTCGGGGCAGTTCAACATCTGGCGTCAGAGCATCGCGGGTGGCTGGCCTGCGCAGGTGACGACCTTCGAGGATGAATCGGCGCGCTCGCTGATCTGGACGCCTGATGGCATGATCATTGGCGCCGCAGACCACGCGGGCGGCGAGCAGTACGACCTCTTCTCGGTTCCCGCGCATGGCGGTGTCGTACGCTACCTGACCGATCAGCCCGACGCGCAGTACGAGCTTTCGGAGGAGGGTCTCTCGCCCGATGGGCGCTCCCTGGTCTATTCGGGCAACGACCGCACACCGACCGATGGCGATGTGCTGATTCGCGATATGCCGACCGGTGAGACCCGCCGCGCGTTGGCCAATGGCCACTACAATGTCGCCATCAACTGGTCGCCCGATGGCCGCTACGTCACGGTGATGGACATTCGCAGCAACACCGATATGCGCCTCTGGCTACTGGAGGCGGCGACCGGCGAGGCGCGCGAGCTGCTGCCCCACGACGATGAATGCTACCTGGCGCCGGGGCCATGGCTGCCCGATAGCTCTGGCCTCTACCTCATCACCGACCGGGGTAGCGATTTCAAGGGCATCGCGCGCTATATGCTGGCCGATGACACGATGGAGTGGGTGCTGACGCCGGAGTGGGATGTGGAGCAGGTGGCGCTCAGCGCGGATGGCCGTCGGCTGCTCTGGACGCTGAACGAGAGCGGACGCAGCCAACTGCACATCCGCGACAACGAGCAGGCGTCGCTGCGCGTCTCTGGGCTGCCGATTGGCGTGATCGAGTACATGAAGCTCTCACCCGATGGCCAGACGCTGGCGTTGCGCATCAACTCGGCCACGGCGCCCGCAGAGGTCTACATCCTGACGCTGGGCGCGGTCGGCCTGGTCAGCACGCCACACCTGCGCCGCCTGACCTTCGGCATGCTCGGCGGCCTCGATCCAGCGGACCTGATCGCGCCGGAACTGGTGCGCTATCGCACCTTCGATGGCCGCGAGATTCCCGCCTGGCTCTACCGTCCGCGAGGCGCCTCCGAGACACGCCTCGCGCCGCTGGTGCTCTCGATTCACGGCGGCCCAGAGGCGCAAGAGCGCGTAGAGTATCGCGCGCTCTACCAGTTCCTGCTGGCGCGCGGCATCGGCGTGCTGGCGCCCAACATCCGTGGCAGCACCGGCTATGGCAAGGCATACCAGAAGCTGATCCACCGCGACTGGGGCGGCGGCGAGCTGAAGGACATCCAGGCGGCGGCGGAGTATGCGAGCGCGCTCTCATGGGTCAATCCGCATCGGCTGGGCGTCTACGGCGGCAGCTTCGGCGGCTTCGCCACGCTCTCGGCGGTGACACGCCTGCCCGACTACTGGGCCGCTGCGGTGGACATCGTGGGGCCAAGCAATCTGCTGACCTTCGTGCGCAGCGTGCCGCCGACCTGGCGCCGCATGATGGCCGCATGGGTCGGCGACCCAGAGGAGGACGCCGATCTGCTGCGTGAGCGCTCGCCGATCACCTATGTGGAGCAGACGCGCGCGCCGCTGCTGGTCTTGCAGGGGGCGAACGATCCGCGTGTGGCGAAGGCAGAGTCTGACCAGATGGTCGAGACGTTGCGCGGCGCTGGGCGCGAGGTGGAGTACGTCATTTTCCCCGACGAGGGCCACGGCTTCACCAAGCGTGTCAACCTGCTGCGCGCCTACTCGCTGACGGCGGACTTTTTCGAGCGTCATCTGCTGTAGCGGCGCCCCAGCTTTCGATTTCCCCCTCATCGTCTGCGAGAGATCGCCCGCGAGAGGGGGAATTTACTTTCCGCACTGCTCGCCAACACACTACAACCGCCAATGCTGGCAATGGTGGCGCATCGCCTTCCGCTTCGGCGGCGCCATCCGAGAACAGAGGAGCGCTGAGGTATTTTGTTTGCGCTGAGGGTGGCGGAGAGTCCGTCCCCACAGGAGGACACATGGACGCAAGCTGGAGAGCCGCGCTGTGGCCGCAATTCGGCGCGGCCATTGACATGCTCGATAACACGATAGTGGCCTGCCCCGAGACGCTCTGGAGCGAGCGCATCTGGCCGATGCCCGCAGACCAGTCGCAGACGCCGGAATCGTCCCAATTCTGGTATCTCGTCTACCACACCATCCTCTGGCTCGACCTCTATCTCACCGCTGTCCCAGAGGAACAGTTCGCGCCGCCGCCGCCCTTCAACAGAGCGGAGATAGACCCGCAGGAGGCGTTACCCGCGCAGCCCTATAGCAGAGAGCAAGTGCGCGACTACCTGGCCTACGTCCGCCAGAAGGCGCGTAGCGCCCTGACCGAGCTGACAGAGGAGCAGGCCCAGCGGCCCTACGCCTTCCCCTGGGATGCCGAGCATCCAGTGAGTTATGTGGAGCTGCAACTGTACAACATGCGCCATATTCAGGAACACGCCGCCCAGCTCAGCCTCTTCCTCGGCCAGCATGCCATCCCGGATGAGGCGCTCGACTGGGTTTCGCAAGCGAGATGAGGCTGTGCGAGAGTTGGGGGACCGAGAAGGCACTGCGCGTGTGGCTGCGCCGCTCCAGCCGCTTGCTGGGATGGCGGCTGTTGCGCGCAGGTGGTCGCGCTTTGCTTGACAGTGTGCGGGTTCGTGGGGTACGATAGCAACGTCGCTGGCGATACATCATCGTTGGCGCATGTACCCGTAGCTCAGTGGATAGAGCGTTGGTTTGCGGAACCAAAGATCGGAGGTTCGAGTCCTCTCGGGTACACCAGATCGCCCCGTCGGGTCAGCCGACGGGGCTTTTTTTGTCGCGCTAAGCTTTTGGCGCAAACGACGAGGCGGCGCTCACCACACGGCATGCGATGAACGCCGCTTTGTTGCCATATCTGCCTGTCGGCGGGGGCGTGTTAGCGCTTGAGGGCTTCTTCGAGGCGCTGGCGCAGGTCACCCAGCGCGCCGAGCAGGTTGGCGTAGGGCTCGGTGGCGTTCAGCGTGTCGAGCGCAGCGGATAGCTCGCCCGCGCGCGAGGCCAGCCGCGTCACCAGCTCCAGGTGCTGCGGATTCTCGACCACCTGGCGCACCAGCTCGCTCAGGCTGTTCAGATCGCCCTTGTAGGTGACACTCTCGGCGGGTGGCTGCTGCGACAACGCGCTCGTCACACGCTGGCGTGAGTCTTCCAGCGCGTTGCGGTAGTGGTCCGCGACCTGAATCGCCTCGCGCGCCTGCTGAGTGAGCTGTGCGCCGATGGCGCCCATCTGGTCGCGCAACTCCTCTGGCTCCGGCTCCTTCGGCGGCGGTGGGGCTACAGGCTCCGCTGCGGCGAAGGCCTCGGGCTGGCCGCCAGAAGCGGGCGGCATCGAGAAGGGGTCGAGCGCGCCGCTGATCGTTGGCGCTGCCGCGAATGCGAAGGGATCGTCGTGCTGATTGCCATTGGCGCCCACGCCGACCGGCTCCAGCACGAGTGGCTGCGACTGTGGCACATGCGCGGTGTCAATCTCGAAATAGCTGCTGGCGATGCGCATCCGGCATTCGCCAATCATCACCTCGTCGCCTTCGTGCAGCGGCGTCTCGGCGTGAATCTCCGCGTCGTTGACGAGCGTGCCGTTGCTGCTGCCCAGATCGGTGATGCTATACACGCCCTCGTGTGGGCGCAGCACCGCGTGGAAGCGCGAGACGAGCGGGTCGCCATCCAGGTTGATCTCGCAACTGGGCGCGCGACCGATGCGCACTTCGCCGCCATCGAGCGGGAACTCGCGCCCGACCGACTGCCCGGCGACGGTCGGCGTGACCGCCGTGAGCCGCGCTACGAGCTGGGCTTTGACGGCAGGAGACGCCAGTGGCGCCGAGGAGGATGGAGCGGCGTCTGGCGCCGAGGCGCGCGTCAGCCACGATGGCAGCCCGACCGCTGGGCCACCCTCAACCGCGAGCCGCTGCCCGCAATACTGGCAGAATGGCAGGTTTCCATCTGTCTCCTGCCCACAATGAGGACATACAGCCATGACGCCTGTTCCTGACCCTCTCTGTATAGCCACGCGCCTTCAGCCTTCAGTCGCTGCGCGTGGCTCACACCCTTTTCGCCGATATCGCCGAACGTTACGCGGCGCCTGAGCCTGGCCACTCGCGTGGCAGCCCAGCCAATCATCGCCAATCATCCGGGCGAGTAGAAATCAACCTCTACCCAAGATGTGCAACGCGCCAGCGCGCCAGTGGCGCCTGCGCCCCGACTTTCAGGGGACGCAGCGGGCGCCGCCTCGCCAGCGCTGGCTGCCCCCTCCCCAACCCCTCCCCCGCTGCGGCGGGAGCGGTGGCTCCTCCGGACTCCCCTCGCCTCGCAGGAGAGGGGCCGGGGGTGAGGTCTGGCGCCACTTCGGATTCCGTATTACTCGCCGTCGAACAGGTCCTTGAACTTCTCAAAGCCCCGCTCGAAGAGGCTCGCGTCGCCCTTCTCGGCTTGCAGCTTCTCGATCTCCGAGAACTCTTGCAGCAACTCGCGCTGGCGCTTGGTCAGGTCGCGCGGCGTGACGATTCTGACCGTCACCAGCTCATCGCCGCGATTGTTGCTGTGGATGACTGGAACGCCCTTGCCCTTCAGCCGGAAGACGCGCCCGCTCTGCGTGCCAGGTGGAATCTTGAGTGTCTCTTTGCCATCCAGCGTTGGCGCCTCGACCTCCGCGCCGAGCGCCGCCTCACTGAAGGTGATCGGCTGCTCGTACGTGATGTCCTGCCCCTGCCGCTTGAAGAACTCGTGGGGCTTCACCGAGAGCGCGACATAGAGGTTGCCTGGCGCGCCACCGTGCGGCGGCGCCTCACCTTCGCCCGTCACGCGGACGTTGATGCCGTCATCTACCCCGGCAGGGATGTTAACCGCCACGCGGCGCACGTTGCGCACACGCCCCTGGCCGTGGCAGCGCTCGCAGGGGGTCGTGATGATGTTGCCCTCGCCACGACAGCGGTCGCACACCATCACATTGACGAACTGCCCGAAGATGGACTGCTGCACGCGGCGAATCTCGCCCGACCCCTGACAGTTCGGGCAGCGCTGGGTCGAGGTGCCGGGCTGCGCGCCATTGCCGTGGCAGGTGGGGCAGGCTTCCCAGCGCGGAATCTCGATGTCTTTCTGCACGCCGCGCACGGCTTCCTCGAAGGTGATGGTCAGCTCGTAGCGCAGGTCGGCCCCACGCACAGCGCCTGCGCGTGTACGCGCGCCAGCAGCGCCGGTGGCGTTGAACAGCGTCTCGAACAGGTCATTGATATTGCCGAAGCCGAAGTCACCGAACGGATTGCCTTCCGCCCCTGCCGCGCCAGAGACGCCCGCATGGCCGAAGCGGTCGTAGGCGCCGCGCTTCTGCGGATCGCCCAGCACCTCATAGGCCTCGTTAATCTCTTTGAAGCGCATCTCAGCGCCTTTTTCTTTGTTCACGTCCGGGTGATATTGTCGGGCGAGGCGGCGAAACGACTTCTTGATCTCGTCTTCCGTCGCCGAGCGCGCTACCCCTAGCGTCTCGTAATAGTCTCGTTTCGCGGCCATCGGCATCCTCTTTATTGGCAAGGTAACGTTGTCGGCAAGTCCCATCCTGCCAGGCGTCTAGCCCGCGCGTACGCCAGAGCGCGGGAATGGTCCGTCTCGCAGGAGCTACCCAGCAGCCGCGCAAGTGTCACAATAATATCATAGTCGCGCCAGCCGCACGCCGATGAGTCCCACCCGCTGGCAGGTCTCATCTGGCGCGCCGCTCGCGCGAGCGTGACGCTGACATGCGCGACATTTACGCCCCGCATGTCAGCGCTCAGAGTAGCTCCGGTCGCCCGGCTACTCCTCCTTGAAGTCGGCCTCGACGGCTTCGTCGCCCTGCGAATCGGACGGCTCGCCATCGCTGCCCGCGCCACCAGCGCCACCAGCGCCAGCCGCAGCGTAGATCGACTCGCTTACCTTGAACATTGCCGCTTGCAGCGCGTCGCGCGCGGACTTGATGCGCTCCACGTCATCAGTGGCGAGCGCGGCGCGCACATCGGCGATGCGGGCCTCGGCCTCTGTCCTCTGGTCGGCGGGAACCTTGTCGGCCAGGTCGCGCAGGGTCTTCTCCGCTGTGTAGGCGGCGTTGTCGGACTCGTTGCGCACCTCGACCTCTTCGCGGCGAGCCTTGTCCTCGTCGGCATGCGACTCGGCGTCGCGCACCATCTTCTCGATCTGATCCTTCGACAGGCCGCTGGATGGCTGGAGCGTGATGCGCTGCTCGCGGCCCGTGCCCTTGTCCTTGGCGTGGACATTCACGATGCCGTTGGCGTCGATGTCGAATGTCACCTCGATCTGCGGCACGCCGCGCGGCGCGGGTGGGATGCCATCGAGGATGAACTTGCCCAGCGACTTGTTATCGCGCGACATCTCGCGCTCGCCCTGCAGGACGTTGATCTCCACGCTGGTCTGGCCGTCGCTCGCGGTCGAAAAGACCTGGCTCTTCTGCGTCGGGATGGTCGTGTTGCGCTCGATCAGGCGGGTGAAGATGCCACCCATCGTCTCGATGCCCAGCGAGAGCGGGGTCACATCGAGCAGCAGCACATCGCGCACCTCGCCAGTCAGCACGCCCGCCTGAATCGCCGCGCCAACCGCCACGACCTCGTCCGGGTTCACGCCTTTGTTGGGCTCTTTGTTGAAGACCTTCTTGACGAGCGCCTGCACGGCGGGCATGCGGGTCATGCCGCCGACCAGCACCACTTCGTCAATCTGGCTGGAGTTGACGCTGGCGTCCTGCAAGCACTTCTGCACTGGCCCTGCCGTGCGCTCGATCAGGTCGTCTACGAGCTGCTCCAGCTTGGCGCGTGTCAGCGTGATCGCCAGATGCTTCGGGCCGCTGGCGTCCGCTGTGATGAAGGGCAGGTTGATCTCCGTCTGCGCCGCCGAGGAAAGCTCTTTCTTGGCCTTCTCCGCCG
>JAICSR010000583.1 GCA_025936795.1 Ktedonobacterales bacterium
CGGCGGCAACATGGATACCAAACATCTGACCGCTGGCGCCACACTCTACCTGCCCGTCGCGGTTCCCGGTGCGCTCTATTCGATGGGTGACGGGCATGCGGCGCAGGGCGATGGCGAGGTCTGCGGCACGGCCATCGAGACGCCGATGCGCGCGACGGTGCGCCTGAGTGTGCGCAAAGACCTGCATGTCGAGGCGCCAGAGTTCCTGACGGCTGGCCCGCTGGCGTCGCGCGCCAACACTGGCCAGTTCTACGCCACCGACGGCGTCGCGCCCGACCTGATGGCGGCTGCGCGCCAGGCGATCCGCGCGATGATCGCATACCTCCAGCGCACGCACGGTCTGAGCCGCGAGCAGGCGTATATGCTGTGCAGCGTCGCGGTAGACCTGAAGATTTCCGAGATCGTAGACGCGCCCAACTGGATCGTCTCAGCCTACCTGCCGCTCAGCGTCTTCGCGCGCTAGACCGCACCCCCTGGCCCCCTCTCCTGGCAGGAGAGGGGGAATCTCCGGACTCCCCTCGCCCTGTGGGAGAGGGGCCGGGGGTGAGGGCGCGCATAAGAGTCTTCTCATCGAGTTCCAACGGTTATCCTACACTCGTGGCCTATGCTCTGCGCAACGGAATCACTCTCTCGCTCCGTTGCGTAGAGGCTCACGAGGAGGCCACGATGCTCGATACGTATAACAATGACCCAACCGCCGCGCTGCCCGGCTCAGGCGAGCCGCCAGCGACGCCCGCGCATCCGACGACGCCGGCGGAGCCAGATACCACGCCCGCCCCGCCGACTGTTCCGCTGCGCGCCGACGATGCGCCAGCCGCGCCCGGCTATCCCAACTATCCCAGCTATCCCGGCTATCCCGGCTATGGCGCAGGCTATGGCCCAGGGTATGCCTCAGGCTACCCCTCTAGCTATGGCGCTGAATACGGCGCGACGCCGCCCAATCCACCCACCTACTGGGGGCCGACGACCCCGCCGCAGCGTCCGCGTCGCCACTGGGCTGGCGCGCTGCTGGCGGTGGCGCTGCTGATCGCGCTGGCGATTGGTGGAGGCGCGGGCGCATTGATCGCGCTGCATGCGACGCCTGGCGCGGCGACCACTGGCTCGCCCATCGTGCTCGGCGCGAAGTCAGCCCCCGCGCTGACCGTCTCATCTTCCACCACCAGCCTGCAGCAGAGCGTGGAGACCGTCGCGAAGGCGGTGGAACCCTCGGTCGTGGAGATCACCAGCACGGGCGGCGGACAGAACGGCGAATCCATCGGCTCTGGCGACATCCTGACGGCGGACGGCTACATCGTCACCAACGACCACGTCGTGCAGGGCTTCACCACCTTCACTGTCACGCTCTCGAATGGGACAAACAAGCAGGCCCAACTCGTCGGCCAGGACGCGCAAGATGATCTGGCCGTCGTGAAGATCGCCGCGACCAATCTGACGCCGATTGCGCTGGGTGATTCCTCGAAGGCGACGGTTGGTGAGTTCAGCATCGCCATCGGCACGCCGCTGGGCATCCGCAACACGGCGACCTTCGGCATCGTCAGCGCGCTCAACCGCTCGGCCAGCGAGGCGCCCAGCGGCCCGGCGAGCGAGTTGACCGGGCTGATCCAGACGAGCGCGCCAATCAATCCCGGCAATAGCGGCGGCGCGCTGGTCAACCTGCAAGGCCAGTTGATCGGCATCCCGACGCTGAGCGCGACCAACCCGGAGTCAGGCGGCCCCGCCAACAGCATCGGCTATGCGATTCCCTCGAACCGTGTGGAGTATGTCGCCGAGCAGCTCATCGCGCATGGCAGCCTCACCAGCAGTGGGCAGGGCTTCATGGGCATCCAGGCGGAAGACGTGACGCC
>JAICSR010000178.1 GCA_025936795.1 Ktedonobacterales bacterium
AACTGCTCGGACGCGATGACGCCCTCTGACATCGCAAGCCAGGTGGCGTCGGTTCGCATCCGCCAAACCGCTGTACTTGTAACAGCTATGACACGGGGGTATGTATGGCCGACTCTGCGTACTGGAACCCGAAAAACGAGACAATGCCACGCGCCGACCTGGAGCGGCTGCAACTGCGCAAGTTGCGCCAACTGGCCGAGTGGGCCTACGTCAACAGCCCATTCCACCGCAGCCGCTGGGACGCCGTGGGCTTTCACCCCGCGAGCCTCACCACACTCGACGATCTACGGCGCATGCCCTTCATGACGCGCGAGGAGTGGATGGCCTCGATCGCCGAGCTACCGCTCTTCGGCGATCTCCCCGCGACCGCCGCCGAGAATGCCATCCGCTACCACCTCACCTCCGGCACCAGCGGACGCACACCGATTCGCGTCCTCGACGGCATGAAAGACTGGGAGTGGATCGCCGAGATGTGGTGCTACGGCCTGTGGGCCTTCGGTGTGCGCCCGGAAGATGTCGTCTACATCGCCTTTGGCTACGGGCAGTTCATCGGCTTCTGGGGCCTGCACTACGCCTGCGAGAAGATCGGCGCGCTGGTGATTCCCGGCGGCGCGCAGACGACCGAAGCGCGCGTCAAGATGATTATGGACATGGGCGCAACCACCGTCGCCTCCACGCCAACCTATGCGTTGCGGCTCTGGCAGCAAGCGGCGGAGATGGGCATTGACCTGGCAAAAGACAGCAAGGTCAACAAGTTGATTCTCTCTGGCGAGCCTGCCGGGTCCATCCCTGCCGTCAAGCGACAGCTCGAAGAGGCCTGGGGCGCGAAGTGCGGCGACACGGCAGGCATGACTGAGGTTGGCACCATCATGATCTTCGAGTGCGACAAACAACCCGGTGGCACGCACATCATCGAGGATCACTATATCGAGGAAGTGATAGATCCGGCGAGCGGCGAGCCGGTCGGCTACGGCGAGCTTGGCGAGCGTGTCGTGACCTCGTTTGGGCGCGGCTTCATCCCCGTGCTGCGCTATCGCACTAAAGATATGGTGGTGCGCGTGCCACATACCACCTGCTCGTGTGGCCGCACTGGCGACTTGTATGACGGCGGCATCCGCGGGCGCTGGGACGACATGAAGCTGATTCGTGGCACGAATGTCTACCCGCGCGCCGTTGAAGCGATTGTCCGCGAATACGACGCGATTGACGAGTTCCAGATCTACATCTGGCACAGCGACCTGCGCGACGAGATCACCATCAAGGTCGAGCTGAAGCCGGGGCGTGAGGCCGAGTGGCCCGCGTTGAGCGAGGAGTTGACCCGCGCGCTGGCTCAGGCGCATGAGAATCTGCGCTTCCTGGTCGAGCAGATGGAGCCGGGCGCGCTGCCACGCTTCGAGCTGAAGGCCAAGCGGTTGGTGGATGCGCGTCCAGTGGCGGCCTACCATCAATAGCGCCAATCGTGCGCGCTGAACACCTAGGGGGTGAACGATGACGGACACAGACTTGCTCGGCAATCAGATGACGGCGGCGGAACGCGACACGCTGGCCAGCTATGAGGCGCTGAAGGCGCTGGCGGCGCGCGATGATCTGCCGCCCTGCGCGGCGCGCAACGTGCGCAAGGCGCTGGCGGCGATGTGGCAGGTGACGAACGATCTGGACCTGCAATTCGAGCAACTCTACGACCTCGGCGTCTAGCATCCAGGACTACGTGCCCGACGAATTTCTCCACAAGCGCCTGGTGACGGTTGCCGACGAGCAGGACGCCTGCTTGCGCTTGACGCCTGATGGCGTCAGGCTTAGCCGTCCCAGGCGCGCACTGCGCCGCAACAACCTCTTGCCAGTTTTTCCATTTTGACTTCTTCCTTGACGATAACAAGGGCACGCCGCTACGCCAGCATGGTATACTCGGCGATATAGGATCACATTCCTGCGTACGAGATCATCCCTGCTCTATCCCTCGCTGATTTCAAACGATCGCTTTCGCTACACTTGCGCGCCGCAGATTGTGCTGGGCTGGTGTGGAGGTTGACATGACCTATGATAATTCCCAGAGCGGGCAGCTCTCGGATTATTGGCAGATGAACCAACATGGAGGATCTCCCTCAATGGAACCACCTATTCTGTCGAAGCTCTCTGACGTGCCCGTCTATGATGTCTCGACGATGGTGAAGATCCTCAGAGTGCGACCCCTGGCGCTGTGGACATGGGAGCAGCAACTGGGCATCTCCAATGGTGAGCCGACCGCCGATCCCAACCGCCAGAAGCGCCGCTACTCTGAGCGCGACCTCGCCGCGCTGCTCTGGTTGCGCGACCAGGTGGTCGCCGGGAGGACGCCGCAAGATGCGGCTGCGCGGCTGCTGGGGGCGCAACGTGGCATGCGTGGCCTGGGGTATGGGGTGAGCGGCGCGATGTCCAGCGGGCCAATCACGCTCGACCCTCCCGGCGCTGGGCCAGTCCCTGGGATGACAAGCGGCGAGTTGAGCAGCGGGGCGCTCCCTCCCTATCCCAACTCATATCAACCGCCGATGTATGATCCTGCGAGGCAGGCCAGGTCAGATGACGACTGGAACTCAACGCCAACGGGTACCCTGGGAAGGGCCACCTATCCTGAGATGAGCGCTACCGGCATGCGCGCCACACAACCTGTCCAGAGCGGTCCGTTGGAACGCCGAACGGGTGAACCGTGGGCGTCAGGCTTCCGCCATGCGCCACCCGACATGCGCCCCGGCGGCTATTCCGCTGGCCCCGGGCCACAGCCAGGTGGCGCGTCGGGCAAGCTCGGCGCGATCTACGGCGGCGCCCTCGATCAGCCTACCTTCCCGCCGCGTGGGTTCAGCATGAGCCAGTCGCTGAGCAGCCTGCGTGAGCTACGTCCTGCCGTGCCGCTGTTGCTCCAGGCGTTCGCGCGCTTCGACACTGCGCGAGCAAACGCCATCGTGACTGAAGCGTTGCGCGCCTATGGCGTCGAAAATGTGTGCATCGGGTTGGCGCAGCCAGCGGTGATCCGCATTAGTGAGCTGTGGTCCAATAGCGAGCTGAGCAACCCTGAGGAGCGGTTTGGGCTGAATTACCTGCGAGAGTTCATGTTCGCCGTCTTCCATTCCACGCAAGAGCCGATGGGCGCGCCGTTCGCTGTCGTCGGGTGCGCGCCGAATGAGACCCACGACTTTGGCGCGCAATTGCTGGCGGTGCTCTGGCGCCGGGCGGGGCTAAGAGTCGCCTACCTCGGTCGCGGAATAGACGGCGAGCAGCTCGTGCAGGAACCCTGGCCGATCACCCCGGCAGTCATCGCGCTGACAGCGACGCATCCATCGCGCATCCGGGCGATGGCGCGCATCGCCAAGAAGCTCGGCGAGCTACCAGCGCCTCAGCCGATCTTCGCGTACTGGGGGTCAGTCTTCGTGCGCACCCCCGACCTCATACGCAAGCTGGGCGGCGTCTACCTCGGCGATGACGCGGCGATTGCGACTCGCCATGTGCGCCAACTGGTCAGCCTCGAAACCTTCGACGAGTAGCGAGCGGGCGACCTCACCCCCTCCCCAACCCCTCTCCCGCTGCGGCAGGAGAGGGGCTTTCCGGACTCCCCTCGCCCTGTGGGAGAGGGGCTGGAGGTGAGGATTCGACGCAACCTCCACAGCTAGCGCGGGCCGCTCACTCCGCTCCGCCGCGCTTGTCGCCATCGCCTGACGCATCGTCTGACGCATCGCCTGACGTATCGCCTGACGCATCGCCATGGGCGTTCGCATCGCTCTGTGGCGCGTCGTCGAGGCGAACCAGGTCCTCGCCGTTCCAATACCAATCATCTTCGTCCGATTCGAGCGGGATCGGCTCACTCGTGCGACCAACGCGCGGCGCAGGCGGTCTGGGCGGTTTGGGCGTAGACGGTGGGACAGGGGACTGAGGCGCAGGGCGAGGCGCCTCGAAGCTCCCCGACTGCGAGGGTAGCAGGCTGTGCACGATCTTCACCGGATAGCGCGGCTTGGTGTCGCCGATATGATCGTGATCAGGGTGTGGCTCCTCGCCGAAGCGCCCGTTGTCTCCCTGGGAACGCGCGCCGCCATTGCGACTGCTGTTGTGGCCATTGCTCCCGTTCTGCTGCGGGCCGCCTGCTAACGGCCTGCTGCGTGCGCTGGAGTAGGCGTCTTCCAGATCGCGATACTCTTCGATCCACGCCTCATCATTGAATGAGCCAGTGTCGTCATCGGTCTGCGCTGATGGGCCTGCGCCCGCGTGCGCCGCTGGCGGCGGTGTTTGCCTGGGAGCGCCAAATGGCGGCTGTGCGGCCGCGGGCGTTGTGACGGCTGGCTCTTCGCGTGGGCGCATGACCAGCAGCGCAATCGTCACGTCGCCCTCGCGGCGATAGCGAATGTAGGTTGGCGCGACGTCATCGGCGAAGATACGCGCCGTCTCGACGTCGGTCACGACCTCCTGCGAGCGCGCAATGCGCCAGATGGTCACAGCGGAGCCAGTGGTGCCGTTGCGATAGAAGACTTGCGTCGGCGTGCGGGTCTCGAACGCGAGGCGCTCAGCCAGCCTGAAGGCATCTTGCGCCTCATCATCGCGCAGCGCCATATCATTGATCTGCATGATGCGTGCGGTTGGAACTGGTTTGCTGGAGAGGAAGAGCACCAGCACCTTGCGTCCGCGCGCCGTCCGGAAGGCCGACTCGATGATCTGCGCATTCTGCGCCAAACCCGTCCGCACGATGGCGAAGACGGAATCGGGCGCGAACGACATCGCCCACGACGGCTGAACGGTATTGAGGCCCTGCTGCTTGCGCCAGCGATAGTGCAGAATCGCGATGGCCATGCCAACGACCGTCAGGCTGCTGCCAAAAATCGTCGCATCGCGCTTGGTAATGAGGTTTGTCACCCAGGCGAGCAGCACCAGCGCAGTGGTCAGAAAGCCCAGGCCAAAGTTGATCGTAGGCCAATAGAGCTTCCAGTAGGTGCGCCAGAGTTCCAGCGCGCGTTCGCGCGCCGTCTGCGCCACGGGCGCTTCGGGCCTGGCAGGGACGGCGGCGCCAGTTGCGGCGCCGCTCAGTTCATCCTCATCCTCATCGTCGTCGTAGACGCTCACTACCGGGGATGGTCGTGCGCGGCCACCGCTTAGCCGGGCTGCCTCCGCCGCCTCCGCCTCCATCTCCTCCTCGTGCAGCGTGATCTGCTTGCCACCGCGCCGCTCGCGGATGCGCAGCGCATCCAGCGAGACACAGGTGAGCGAGAACGCGCCGAGCAACCCAAACGCATAGAGTTCTCCGAGCAGGTCAATCTGGCCATTGACGGCGATCAGAATTGCAATCGGGATGAACGTCGCCAGCGCAATCGAGATGATTGGCGTATCGCGGAACTTGTCGCGCCGCTCCACAATCTCTGGAAAGAAGCTCATGCGCGAGAGGGCGAGGAAGACGTGGTACGAGCCGATGATGGCGGTGTTGCTGGCGAATATCAGCAGGGCAGAGGCGATGATCGCTGTGGCGACGCCGATGACTGGCCCCGCCATGGCAGCGCCGAGCTGCGAGATGAACTGATTGGGGTCAACGTGGGCGATCTGGTGCGCCAGCAGATGGTTGTGCGAACCGTCGAGCAGTGTGGTCGAGAGGATCGTCAGCAGCGGGCTTGTGAGGCCCACGGTAATCACGACCAGGCTCAGCGCGATGGTGACGGTGCGGCTCCGCGGGCGCTGCATGACCGGTGAGAGTTGCGAGATGGATTCCAGGCCGGAGAACGCCAGGAACGCGCCTGCGAACCCCGACACCAGCACGACTGGCGAGAGTTGTGAGCCTTGAAAGATGCTGCCGATCAACTGAAAGATATCCTGCAGCGGGATGCTCACCAACACGGCGACGAGGATGACGATATCGCTGATGAAGGCGGCGATGGCGATGTACAGGCTGACCATCGCGCTCTCTTTGATGCCCCACCAGTTGAGCACGCCGAGCAGGATGATCATCAGAATCGTGGCGGGCAGGACAAACGGCCCAATCGCTGGGATGACATTCTGGAAATACGTCAAGCCTGAGATAGAACTGATTGCCGCTGTGAGAAAGTAATCCACCAGGATGAACATGCCACCGAGCGCGCCCATCCACGGGCTTAGCGCACGCGCCGAGACGGTGACGACTCCACCGCCTTCTGGGAAGCGCACGCTGACCTCAGCGTACTTGAGGGCCAGCAGCACGAAGGCCACCATCGTCAGCGTGACGAATAAGCCGGCCAGATGGCCAAACGGCTTAAAGAGGATGCCAGGGACATAGTAGACCGACGTGCCGATGTCTGCGAACACCACCGCCCAGCAGAGCAGCGCGCCCAGCTTGTTCATTTTATGCTCACCCGCGCCGGACGCCGCATGCGCGTCGCCAGCATCGGCGGAAATCGTCTGTTGACTCACAAGTCTCGTGCGCCTCCACTGCGCCCCGATGCGTGATCGGCGTCGCAGACAAGAGCGGCCATTGCAGCGCCTTCACATGCATGGCGCGTCCGCATGCTACAATGCACATGCGCTTCCGCCCGCGCCTCACCTCTTGCGATTCTGGCGCCAGCGCGCGACCCGCCGCCGTCTGCGGCAAACAACGCGCATTATAGCACCATCCCTGGCCCACAGACCGCTCTCGCCTGAGCCAATCACGCCCGCACGGCGCGTTGCAATGCGAGCGGCATACGAGCGGCATACGAGCGGCGGGGACGTATCGCAGCCGAGCGCGCGGCGCCGTTTGTGCGGGCAGGATGGCGTCAGATGCGGCGAGAGGCGCCGACTGCCAGGCTCCACTCGCTCGCCGCACATCGTCGCGCATCGTCGCGCATCGCGCATTTGAGGAGGCGAACCGGATGGAGACTCCAAACTCGCAGCCACCGACCGACGATCAGCAGACGCCTGACCCCTCCACGATGGAGCCAGGGAATCATGATCCACAGACGGAGCCAGCGCCAGAGTGGTCGGCGGGCCAGCCTCCGGCGGAGAATGCGTGGTCGTCGCCCGCTCCGCCGCTCTATGAGCCAGGCAATGAGCCTGCGCCGCCACCTCCGCCGCCCGGTGGGACGACGAGCGCGCCCGGCGGCTATGCGCCACCTCCGCCACCTGGCGCCACGCCACCGCCGCCACATCCGCCAGTCGGCCCGCAGCCGCAGGGCTACATGCCGCCGCCACCATCAGGGGTGATGCCGCCGCTGGCGCAACCCTATCAGCCCTATCAGGCGCCGATGGCCGGGCAGGGGCCAGGCTATCCAATGGTTGCGCCGCCGCGCGACTGGCTGACGACGCTGCTGCTGTGCATCTTCCTCGGCTGGCTGGGCATCCACCGCTTCTATGTCGGCAAGACCGGCACGGGCATCGTGATGCTGCTGACGGCGGGCGGCTGCGGCATCTGGACGATCATTGACCTGATCATGATCGTGACCGGCTCCTTCACCGACCGCGAAGGGCGCCCGCTGATGCGGATTACTGGCTGATGCGCAGGTGGGCGCGCATAGAATCGCACATAGAATCGCGCGCGGGGCGTCTCGTGCGCGCGGCGTGGCTGCTGGCGCCACTCGCGCTGATGGCGCTGCCCACCCGCTGGCTGGCCTCGGCGCCGAGCGTGTGTCTCGTTCGCCGGGTGACGGGGCGACCCTGCCCCGGCTGCGGCATGACCCGCGCGCTCTCGCGACTGGCCCATGGCGACCTGCGCGGCGCCTGGCGCGCTAACCAACGCGTGGTGATCGTCGCGCCGCTGCTGCTCGGCGTCTGGGCGCGCTCGTTGGCCACGATGCTGGCTACGATGCTGGCGAGGTAGCGCCATCACCCCGGCCCCTCTCCCAGCAGGCGCGGGGAGCAGAAACCCCCTCATATCCAAGGGATAGGGTATACCAAGAGGGACGGGGGCGATAGACCGCACGCCC
>JAICSR010000616.1 GCA_025936795.1 Ktedonobacterales bacterium
GGGCGTCAGGGCTGCGCTCCAAAGCAGCGCAGCACGCTTTCTTTCAGCGCGCCCCCATGTCGCTGGGTCATCTGGCATACCCCAGACATCGCGATAGAAGACCTCGCCTGCGTTCTCTGTGTGCTGTTGAGTCCTCACCAGTGTCGCTATCGCGGTTCCGATCTTGATACCTGCGCCCTGCCCACGCACAGCAAAGATCGTCTCGCATGAATTCCCATTTGGCGTGCGCTCCGAGATGATGCGGTCGCCATGCAGGTTATCTATCCAGACCCGATCGAACGCCGTCAGCAATCGCTCGCGCATCACTGGATGCGAGAGGCCGCTGAGCCAGCCATAGTTGCTGATGAAGCAGACGATGCCGCGCCCGGTCGTCTCGGCGATCTGGCGCTCGGCCAGTCGGAAGAAGCGCACGTAGAGATCGTTGATTGAGCGCGGCTGCACGTCGAATTGCTCGATGTTTTCATAGTACGGTTGGATCAGGTCATTTTCCTCATCCTCGGCGACGCCAGCAGCCCCTCGATATGGCGGGTTGCCCAGCACGACCAGAATCTTTGCGCTGTGTTTGACCACTGCTGCCGCCTCGGCCTCGCGCTTCAGCGCGGGATAGCCCGCCAACGTCGCCTGTGTCAGCGCGTCTGGCTTCCAGCCGGTCAGCGCGTTGGTCAGATAGACGCCCGCGCGCTCGGTTGGCTCCAGCGGCGCGCCGAGGCTCGCCAGCAGCGTCGCCAGTTGCAGATGCGCCACCACAAACGGCGCGGGTAGAATCTCGAAGCCAAAGACGCGCTGCGTCGCCGCCCGCCGCAGTTGCATCGCCCGTGTCGCGCCCACGCCCTGCGCGCGCAACGTCGCATCAATCACGCGCAGCACTTCCAGCGGATAGCCGCCTGTTCCTGTTGCCGGGTCCAGCACCAGCACATCGCCATCCGCCAGCCCCAGCGGCTTGCCCAGTTCCTCGCGCAGCAGCCGATCCACCCGCGCCACCTGATAGCGGATGATCTCGCGCGGGGTATACCACACGCCAAGCTGATCGCGCAGGTCCGGATCATACGCCTCCAGAAACGGCTCATAGAAGTAGTTCACCGCGTCGCTCTCGTCAAACGCGGCGGAGAACGCGCCCCAGCCCGCATGGCGCAGCGTCGTCTCGGCCCACTCCAGCGGCTGGCGCACACCCAAATCCTGCAATTGCCCCGGCTTGGCCACATTCTCGAAGAGTTCGCGCAAGACAGGCAGGCTGAGGTAATCGCCCGCCTCGCGCCAGCGGAAGCCCGCCTCGCCGCCCGGCGCGCCGCGTCGATTCCACACCACCCACGCGCTAAAGAGGCCATAGAAGAGTGTCTGCACCAGCGACGAGCGGAAGAAATGCTCGCCCTGATCATCGGTGAAATGCAGGCCCAGCGCATCGCCCAGCGCGGCGCGCAGCGGAGCCAGCGCCTCGGCGGGCTGCGCCTCCAGCCGCCGCAACGCATTGCGGGCATAGCGCGCCAGCGCGCGAGCCAGATCACGCGGGCGGGTCAACTGCGCGTCCCACTGCATCACGCTCATCA
>JAICSR010000214.1 GCA_025936795.1 Ktedonobacterales bacterium
GGGAGGCCGAGCATGACGACGCAGCGTGACGCAGCACAGACGACAACCACGTCCGCAGCAACACAGACGCCCGACGGCGCCTGGCTCACGCCCGCCCAGCATCGCACGCTCGAAGCGATCTGCGACGCGCTGATCCCCGCCGCTGCGCCGCCCGCTGGGGCCGACGACGCCCACGGCCTCTACGCCCGCACCGCGCGTGACCTGAACGTCGCCGCGCTGATGATCGAGACGCTTGGCCAGGAGTCGCCGGAGGCGCGGGCGCAGTTCGCGCAGCTGCTCGACCTGCTCGGCTCGGCGGTGGGTGGGCTGCTGCTGGCTGGCCGCGTGACCGGGCTGGTCGGGCTACCACTGGCGGCGCGCGAGGCGGCGCTACGGCGCATGAGCGTCAGCCCGCTCGCCATGTTGCGGCAGGGCTTCTCCGCGCTGAAGCGGCTGGCCACCTTCATCTTCTACGCTGCGCCCGGCGAGGACGGCCCGAATCCCAACTGGCCCGCGCTGGGCTACACGCCCGCGCCACCCGCGCCCTCAGCGGAGGCGGCGCCCAAGCGCATCGCCCTGCTGCCGCTCGACGCCGACCTCACGCTGACGGCGGATGCGGTGGTGGTTGGCTCTGGCGCAGGCGGCGGAGTGGTCGCAGCGCAGCTCGTCGCCGCTGGCAAGGATGTCATCGTGCTGGAGAAGGGCGGCTACTACAACGAGGCCGACTTCAATGGCAGCGAGGCGCTGATGACGCCACAGCTCTATCTGCGGCGCGGCACGTTGGCGACCAAAGACCTGGGGATGATCGTGCTGGCGGGATCGTGCCTGGGCGGCGGCACCATCGTCAACTGGAGCACCTCGCTGCGCACGCCGCCCGACGTGCTGGCCGAGTGGGAGCGCGAGCATGGCTTCAGTGGCGCCACCGCGCCAGACTATCAGCAAGGGTTCGCGGTCGCCGAGCAGCGTCTGGGCGTCAACACGGGGGATAGCGAGCCAAACGCCAACAACGCCGCCCTGCAACGTGGCTGCGAGGCGCTGGGCTACGAGTGGCGGCGCATCCCGCGCAACGCCAGCGATTGTCAGCAGCGCTGCGGCGCCTGCGGCTATGGCTGCCCCTATGGCCGCAAGCAATCCACGATGCTGACCTTCCTGCAAGACGCCAGCGATGGCGGGGCGCGCTTCGTGGCGCGCTGCCAGGTGGAGCGCGTGGTGGTCGAGCGCGGGCAGGTGACGGGCGTGGAGGGCTGGGCGCTGGATGAATCCACCGGCCAGCGGCGGCGCGTGCGTGTGACGGCGCCGGTCGTCGTCGTGGCGGGCGGCTCGGTCGAATCGCCCGCGCTGCTGCTGCGCTCTGGTCTGTGCAATCCCAATATCGGCGCGCATCTGCGGCTGCATCCCGTCGTGGCGATGGCGGCCTACTATGCGGAGCCAGTCGAGCCGTGGCGCGGCTCATTGCAGACGGTGCTCTCCGACCATTTCAAGCACATGCAGGGCGGCTATGGGCTGCGCTTCGAGTGCGCGCCCGCGCATCCTGGGATGCTGGGGATGGTGACGCCGTGGCGCAGCGGCGCGCAACACAAGCAGGATATGGCGCGCAGCCGCAACGCCGCGACCTTCATCGCGTTGATGCGCGACACCGGCGAGGGGCGCGTGACGCTCGACAAGCAGGGTGATCCCGTCCTGAACTACTTCCCCAACGCCAACGACCGGCGCGCGCTGACCGTGGCGATGGGCGAGCTGGCGAAGGTTGCGGCGGCGGGCGGCGCGACCCGCGTAGCCGCGCTGCATAGCCGCGAGCTGACCCTCGATGCCGAGGACGCCCGGCCAGGAGCTATCTCCGCCGCCCAGCTGCGCGCCTTCGCGAGGGAGGCCGAGCGGCGTGGCATCGCGCCGAATGCGCTGCCGATCTTCTCGGCGCACCAGATGGGGACGTGCCGCCTGGGCGCTGATGCGCGCACGGCGGTGGCCGACCCCAGCGGCGCGGTGTTCGGCGTGAAGGGCCTCTTCATCGGCGACGCCAGCGGCTTCCCCACTGCGTCGGGCGTTAACCCGATGCTCTCGACGATGGCGCTGGCCTACCACGTCGCGCAGCGCATCGTCGCAGGCGGATGAAGGCGCATAGCGATGGCCAGCGATGGCGCCAGGCGTGCGCGTCTGGGCGTATCATCTGATTCCAGCAGGCAAGGAGCCAGCATATGGATACCTTCGAGGCGATTCGGACGGTGCTTGCCACACGCGCATTTCGTGACACACCGATTCCCGACGACATCACGCATCAGATCGTCGAGGCGGCGCATCTGACGGCCAGCAGCCAGAACGGCCAGCCGTGGCAGTTCATCGTTGTGCAAGACCGGGATATGCTGCGTCAGTTGGGCGCGCTGATACGGACGGGGCCATACATTGCGCAGGCGCCGATGGCCATCGTGGTTGGCACGACGAAAAGCCCGTTCGATGTCTCCGACGCCAGCCGCGCGATTCAATCCATGATTCTCACAGCGTGGTCGCGCGGGGTCGCCTCCAACTGGGTCGGCTTCCACGGACTGGATGCGATCAAGCCGCTGCTCGGCATTCCCGACAGCGTGGACGTGCTGGCGGTTGTGCCGTTCGGCTACCCCGTCAAGCCCGGCGGCGCGGGCATCAAGAAGCGCAAGCCGCTCGGCGAGATCGCCTATCGCGAGCGCTTTGGCCAGCCCTACGAGTAGCGAGCGAACCCTCATCCCTGGCCCCTCTCTCAGCGGGTGAGGGGAGCAATCTGATTCCCCTCACCCTCCCCTCCGCACCCTCTCCTCGCCCCTGCCGCAAATGCCTGGCGCCGTTACTCGCTATGCCCCATAACGTCCATAGACCTAGGCAGGGGTACGTTGGATGAAGTACCATAGATTGCGGCGCGAGCGGCCTGTGTACGTGCTCTGGCGCGGGCGACGAAGGAGAGGGAGACGATGAAGGCTGTCATCCTGTGCGGTGGGAAAGGTACGCGGCTTCGCGAGGAGACAGAGTTCCGTCCCAAACCGATGGTGGAGATTGGCGGGCGCCCGATTCTCTGGCACATCATGAAGCTCTATGCGCACTATGGCTTCGATGATTTCGTCCTCTGCCTGGGCTATAAAGGCGCCATGATCAAAGAGTATTTCCTCAACTACCACTCGATGATCAACGACTGTGCCGTCACGATTGGCAAGCAAGAGCGCCCTGCTGTGACGTTCCTCAACGAGGCCGACGAAGACCGCTTCACTGTCACGCTGGCCGATACGGGCGCCGAGACGATGACCGGTGGTCGCCTGAAGCGCGTCCAGCAGTACATTGACGACGACACCTTCATGCTGACCTACGGCGATGGCCTTTCCGATGTCAACATCCCGGACCTGCTCGCCTTCCATCAGGCGCACGGCAAGCTGGCCACTGTGACGGCCATTCGCCCATCCTCGCGCTTCGGCCTGCTCGACATCGGTGAGGAGGGCGCGGTGGCGCGCTTCCGCGAGAAGCCACTGGTGGACGAGTGGATCAATGGTGGCTTCTTCGTCTTCAATCGCGGCATCTTTGACTATCTCGATAGCGAGTGCGTGCTGGAGCAGGAACCACTGATGAATCTGGCCGACGATGGCCAGCTGATGGCCTATCGCCATCCCGGCTTCTGGCACGCGATGGATACCTACCGTGACACGCTGCATCTGAATGACCTCTGGGCGCGCGACGAGGCGCCCTGGGCGGTGTGGCAGGGCGTCACACTGAAGGCGGCGCTTGCGCGCTAATGCGGCGTCATGATCACACGCGACGTGACCGAACACCCTGATGAGGACAAGACTGCTGTGGCAATAATCCAGCGAGTGGACACCGCGCTCCGCCTTGGAGCTATCGTGCGCATGCCTGCGCTGGGCGGCGCGCTGGGCGGCGCGCTGGGCGGCGCGCTGGGCGGCGCGCTAGGCGGCGCGCTGGGCGGCGCGCTAGGCGGCGCGCCAGATGACGCCCAGGATGAAGCAGGTGAGCGACTGGCGCTCGTGCTCGACATCTTCGATGATGGCGACGCGCTGGTCACTGCGCTCCAGCGGCAGACGTCGACCAATGCGCTGAACGGCGACCAGCCCGACCAGCCCGACGCGAGCGGCCAGTGGGTCGCCTTGCAGCCAGAGGACTGGGCGCCCATGGCGCCTGACGAGGGCGACTGTATCGCCGCCGAATGCGCCGCCGACCCAACGCCCACGACGCTGCTGTTGCGCCCGCAACGCACACAGGTCATCGAGCGCGCCGCGCTGGTCGCGCTCGATGCGGTGGCGACCGTCAAGCCGGAGGCGCTGGCGCGCATCCTGCGCGCGCGTGTACGCAGCGAGACACGCCGCTTCTACGACGTCTTCCATGCGCCGAAGACGTTCCAGCCTGGGGAGAGCTTCGTTCCGTATGCCGCGCGCGTCTTCGATCATCACGAGGTCGAGGCGGCGGTGGACGCCTCGCTTGACTTCTGGCTGACGCTCGGCGAGCACGGCCTGAAGTTCGAGCGCGGGCTGGCGAAGTTCCTGGGCGTGCGCCATTCGGTGCTGGTGAACTCTGGCTCATCGGCCAACCTGCTGGCGTTCTCGACGCTGACCTCGCCCAAGCTGGGCAAGCGGCGCATCAAGCCCGGCGACGAGGTCATCACGGTCGCGGCGGGCTTTCCCACGACGGTCAACCCCATCATTCAGAATGGCTGCGTGCCCGTCTTCATTGACTGCGATCCGACCACCGCCAATGCGCGCGTCGAGCAGCTCGAGGCGGCGCTCTCGTCGCGCACACGCGCGGTGATGATGGCGCACACGCTTGGCAACCCGTTCGACATTGACCCGGTGCTGGAGTTCTGCAAACGCAACGGGCTGTGGCTGATCGAGGACAACTGCGACGCGCTCGGCTCACGCTACAAGGGCAAGCTGACCGGCACGTTCGGCGATCTCTCCACGCAGTCGTTCTATCCGCCGCACCACCTGACGATGGGCGAGGGCGGCGCGGTGAACTGCGTGCGCTCGCCGCTGCTGAAGAAGCTGGTCGAGAGTTATCGCGACTGGGGCCGCGACTGCTGGTGTGAGTCGGGCAAGGCGGACACCTGCGGCAAGCGCTTCAAGTGGGAGCTGGGCGAGTTGCCCGAGGCCTATGACCACAAGTATATCTACAGCCACATCGGCTACAACCTGAAGCCGCTGGACATCCAGGCCGCCATCGGTCGGCAGCAGCTCGATAAACTGCCGGGCTTTGTGGAGGCGCGGCGGCGCAACTGGTCGCGGCTCTACCAGGGCATTGCGCCCTACGCCGAGTTCCTCGACCTGCCACAGGCGACGCCGGGCGCGGAGCCAAGCTGGTTCGGCTTCCTGCTGCTGGTGCGGCCAGACGCCCCGTTCGCTCGCCGCGACATCGTTGCGCATATCGAGGGGCGCAATGTGCAGACACGCATGCTCTTCGGCGGCAATCTGACCCGCCAGCCAGCGTATCTGACCGCTGACCCGCATGGCGACCATCCGCTATTTCGCACGATTGGCGATCTGCCCGGCGCGGACCGCATGATGAACGACGCCTTCTTCCTTGGGGTCTATCCCGGGCTGACCGATCAGCAGATTGACTACATGGTGGACACGGTGGCGACGTTCATCGGCGCCCTCTAGCCCTGCGAATCCTGTCGCATGGCGCCGCCATTGCCAGGGAAGCTGCGTATCCTATCCCATGACTGGAGCGACTATGCCTACTTCACGACACGCTGCGCACGCGACATCCTTCTGGCGTGATCGCCCCGTCTTTGTCACGGGCGGCACGGGACTGGTTGGGAGCTGGCTGGTGCGCCGCCTCGTCGCGGCTGAGGCGGATGTCGTCTGCCTGGTGCGCGACTGGGCGCCACAATCTGAACTGGTGCGCGCTGGCCTGATCGAGCGCGTCAAGGTCGTGCGCGGCGATGTCTGCGATCAGGCGCTGCTGGAGCGCACGCTGGGCGAGTATGAGATCAACACGGTGATCCACCTCGCCGCGCAGACGATTGTCGGCATCGCCAATCGCAACCCCATCTCGACCTTCGAGACCAACATCCAGGGCACATGGGCGCTGCTGGAGGCCTGCCGCCGCTCGCCGCTGGTCAAGCAGATCGTCGTCGCCTCCTCCGACAAAGCCTATGGCGACCAGCCAGACCTGCCCTACGACGAGACGACGCCACTCCAGGGGCAGCATCCCTATGATGTGAGCAAGTCGTGCGCGGACCTGATCGCGCACACCTACGCGCAGTCGTATGGCATGCCGATCTGCATCACGCGCTGCGGCAACTTCTATGGCGGCGGCGACCTGAACTGGAACCGCATCATCCCCGGCACGATTCGCTCGGTGACACGCGGCGAGCGCCCGGTCATCCGCTCCGATGGCAGCTACATCCGCGACTACTTCTATGTCGAGGATGGCGCGGCGGCCTACATGCTGCTGGCCGAGCAGATGGCGGCGCGTCCGGAGCTGTGGGGCGAGGCGTTCAACTTCTCCAACGAACTGCAGATCACCGTGCTCGATCTGGTGGCGCGTGTGCTGGCCGCCATGCGCTCGTCACTGGAGCCAGACGTGCGTGGCGAGGCGAGCAATGAGATTCTGCATCAATATCTCAGCGCGGCCAAGGCGCGTCGCCTGCTCGACTGGTCGCCGCTCTTCACGCTTGATAGCGCGCTGGACAAGACGATTGCCTGGTATACGGAGTTCTTCGAGTCGCAGGCGCAGGCGGCGCAGACAGTCAGCGCGACGCAGACAGTCCATGCGGCGCGGTGACGGGTCAGTGTGGAGCAGGATAGCGCGATGAGCGGGTTCATCGAGACCTCGGTTGCAGCCGCGAGCGCGGCGCTGCCAGAGCTAGAGCGGCTCAAGGGCA
>JAICSR010000474.1 GCA_025936795.1 Ktedonobacterales bacterium
GTCCTTCTGCGGGCCGATCACCGCGAGGCGTAGCGCGTCGCTGGCGAAGAGGTCGCGCGCCAGCGCCTGCGTCTGCTCGGCTGTCACAGCGTCCACGCGCGCCATCACCTCGTCCAGCTCCAGCGGCTCCCCAGTGATGATCTCCTGCCCGCCCATCCATGCGGCCACGCTATAGGTATCCTCCAGCCGCAGCGCCATGCGCCCCTTCGTATACTCCTTCACGCGGGCCAGTTCGTCGGGGCGTAGCGGCTCGTCGCGCAGTTTGCGTAGCTCGCCAATCGCGGCGCGGATGGTGGCCTCCGTGCGCTTCGGCTCGACGCCCGCCGAGACGGTGAACGAGCCAGTGTCGTGGTAGTACGACGGCGCGGAACCAATGTCGTAGGCCAGCCCCAGCCGCTCGCGTAGCTCGATGAACAGTCGCGAACTCATGCCGTCGCCCAGCGCCACATTGAGCAGCGTCATCGCATAGTGGCGCGGGTCGTGATGCGAGATGCCCGGCGTCAGCAGGCAGAGATTGGTCTGCTCGGTGGAGCGCGTCTCCAACCGTACGCGCTCGGCGGTGGGTTGCAAGGGGCTGGGGGTCCAGGTGGGCGCGATGGCGGCAGGCCAGTCACCCAACAGAGTCATCAGCGACTCCATCACCTGCTCGTGGCTGACATTGCCCGCGACGCTCACAACCAGATTCGAGGGCGTGTAGTGGCGCGCCTTATAGTCGAGCAGCGTCGCGCGACTGAGCGCGTTGACCGTCTCGCGCGTGCCTGCGACCTCGCGCCCCAGCGGCTGCGCTGGCCACATCGCCTCATCGGCCAGCACGTTCACCCAATCCGCCGGGCTATCGCGATACATGTTCAGCTCTTCGATGATGACGTCGCGCTCCTTCTCGATCTCCTCGGCCTGCATCAGCGGACGCCGCACCATATCGGTCATCAGGCGCATCGCCAGATCGAAGTGCTGGCTGGCGACCTTGGCGGAGTAGACGGTCACCTCTTTGTCGGTCGCGGCGTCGAGCACACCGCCCACGCCTTCGATGGCCTCGGAGATGGTCTGCGCGTTGGGGAAGCGCTCCGACCCCTTGAAGAGCATATGCTCGATGAAATGCGAGGCGCCGGAGATGGCATCTGGCTCATAGCGCGCGCCCACACCGAAATAGAACGCGATGCTGACCGAGCGGAGGTACGTCATCTGGGACGTGAACACACGAATGCCATTGGGGAGGGTAACGCGCTGATACATGCCTTGTTCCTCTGCCAGCCGCCCGACACAACGCGACGCACGCGCATTACGCGTTATTATCGCATACCAGCCAGGGAAACCGCCGAACACTGCGCTTCGCCTGTGTCGCGGCCTTGAAAGGCCGGCGCACGGCGCGACGGGGCATAAATGCCCTGCGTGTGCGTGGCCTGCTGTCCCGCATGGCTC
Source organism: Ktedonobacterales bacterium (assembly GCA_025936795.1). Taxonomy (GTDB): domain Bacteria; phylum Chloroflexota; class Ktedonobacteria; order Ktedonobacterales; family JADMIN01; genus JAKAIY01. The sequence continues at coordinate 1,420 of JAICSR010000474.1, forward strand.
GGCCTTCAGGCCGCGTCGTCGTACTCCGGCCTTTCAAGGCCGCGAGTGCGTAGCCCTGCTGGCAGCCAGTCGGGGATGAGGTGGCGCGCCCATCCGACCTATGATACGCTACACTCGTGGAGTGCGGCGCATGGCGAACCGCATCCGGCCTGACGCCACGACCACCGAGCGCCATCGCTCAGTTCAACACAGGGTTTGCAGCTTCCATGAGCACTACGAATACACGCCTCACACGCGGCGACCCGTCCAGCGCTGGCGTTGTCGCCACCGACGCCGACGCGATTGTCGTCGAGAACCTCGTCAAAGCCTATGGCGTGACGGTCGCGGTCAATGACGTCTCCTTCACGGTCAAGCGCGGCGAAATCTTTGCGTTGCTGGGGCCAAATGGCGCGGGCAAGACCACGACCGTCGAGACGCTGGAGGGCTACCGCGTCGCCGATAGTGGCTCGGCGCGCGTGCTGGGGCTGGACCCACATCGCGCCGCCGCTGCCCTCAAGCCACGCATCGGCGTCATGCTCCAGCAGGATGGCCTCTATCAGACGCTACGCGCGCGTGAGATTCTCGCGCTCTACGCCAGCTTCTATGCCCGCCCCGAAGACCCGCAGGAGTTGCTGGAGCGCGTCGGCCTCAGCAACGCGGCGGGGACACGCTTCCGCCAGCTCTCCGGCGGACAGAAGCGGCGGCTGGCGCTGGCTGTCGCGATTGTTGGCAAGCCGCAGCTCTTGTTTCTGGACGAGCCAACGACCGGCATGGACCCGCAAGCGCGCCGCGCCACCTGGGACATCATCCAGCAGCAGCGGACCCACGGCGCCACCATCTTGCTGACGACGCACTTCATGGACGAGGCCGAGCGGTTGGCCGACCGCATCGCCATCATGGATGGCGGCAAGCTGATCGCGCTCGATACGCCCGCCGCGCTGACCACCAGCCAGTCCACCACCGGCACAGAGGTGCGCTTCCGTGCGCAGGCCGGACTGGACCTCGTGGCGCTGGGGCGGCTGAGTTCCGTGCGCGCCGTCCACGAGGAGTCGCCCGGCGTCTATGCGCTGGAGACCGGCGAGCCGCGTGAGCTCCTCGTGCAGCTCGCGACGCTACTGCGCGACGCAGGCGCCGACCTGAGCGAGCTGCGCATTGGCCGTTCGACGCTGGAAGATGTGTTCATTCGCCTGACTGGGAAGGAGATGCGCGAGTGAGCGCCCCGATACCCTCCACTTCGACAACCGCCTCGACCGCACAGCCCAGCGCCGTAGCCAGCGGCGCCGCGCCCTTCTGGACGGTGGTGTTAGCGCAGACACGCGCCGAGCTACTGATGACCGTGCGACGCGGCGAGAGCCTGCTTATCATTGTCTTCATCCCAATCGTGATGCTGGTCCTCTTCTCATCGCTCAAGATCGGCGGCGTTGGCGTCAATTTTCTCGTGCCAGGCGTGATGGCGTTGGCGCTGATGTCCA
>JAICSR010000568.1 GCA_025936795.1 Ktedonobacterales bacterium
CGTGAGGATGTGTTTGTGGATGAGATGCTGCGCATGGTGGTGGGCGACGACAACTACCCTGGCGACACGCAGACCTCGCCCAATTGGCCCGGCGTCAGGCCGGGAACCCGTGGCATCAACAACGCACTGGCGGCTGGCCGCTGCGACCTGAGCGCCTTTGCCAGCGTGTCGCCTCGCCCTGATGTCCTCTGGGTGCGCGGCGCCGACGACCAAATCGTCTCCGACAGCTCCTTCCTCGACTTCGGCACGCTCGGCCAGTTGGGCTACGTGCCGGGCTGGCCAGGCGCGGATGTCTACCCTTCGCAACCAATGGTGGCGCAAATGCGCGCTGTGCTCGACCAGTATCAGGCGGCGGGCGGCCACTACGACGAGGTTGTCATCAGCGAGAGCGGCCACTCGCCACACATCGAGCAGCCTGAGGCGTTTCAGCAGGCGTTCTTCGCCTTCCTTGCAGGCCATGGGGCGGCGTCACAGGACGACAGCACTGTAGAGCAATCAGCGGAGGTTCGCCATGTCCAGCCTTGAGGGCAAAGTGGCGCTGGTCACGGGCGCGGCTGGCGGCATTGGTCTGGCGACCGCCCGCGCGCTGGCTGCGGCTGGCGCGCGCGTGACGCTGGCCGACATTGATGCGGAGCATGGGCAAGCGGAGGCCGCGCAGATTAGCGGCGCCCGCTTCGTCGCGATTGACCTCGCCCAGCCAGGCGGCGCGGCGCGCACCGCCCAGGAGACCATCGCGGCGCGCGGCCAGCTCGACATCCTCATCAATAACGCCGGGATTCAGCATGTCGCGCCGATCACCGAGTTCCCTGAGGCGAAGTGGCGTCTGCTGATCGAGCTGATGCTCACGGCGCCGTTCCTCCTGACGCAAGCGGCGCTGCCGGGCATGTATGCGCGCGGCTGGGGGCGCATCGTCAATGTCGGCTCGGTCCACTCGCTGCGCGCCTCCGCCTACAAATCGGCCTATGTCGCTGCCAAGCATGGCCTGCTTGGCCTGACGCGCGTCACTGCGCTGGAGGGCGCCGAGCATGGCGTCACCTGCAACTGCATCTGCCCCTCCTACGTGCGCACGGCGCTGGTGGAAAAGCAGATCGCCGATCAGGCGCGGACACATGGCATCCCGGAGTCGGAGGTGGTGGAGAAGGTGATGGTCGCCGAGGCGCCGATTCATCGCCTGCTGGAGCCAGCCGAGGTAGCCGAGTACATCGCCTTCCTCTGCTCAGACGCCGCCGCCGGAGTCACAGGCAGCGCGGTCACGATTGACTGCGGATGGACAGCGCATTAGCGCAGCGTGACATAGCGTCACGTGACGTCATGCGATAGCGTCCGATGGCGCCTGGCTATCGCGCCCTTGCCTGTGCGATGATACCGCTGGCCTTCAGCGGGCTACTACGTTCGCTTGTATCAAGGCCAGTAAGAGCATGGGGCAGCGGCGATGTCTGCGCAGGGGCGGTCAGACGCGCGAGAGGAGACGGCATGGCAGACGCTGACGCAGGACCGACGCGGCGCCACAGCGCGCCACTCGTGCCGGCCACTCCGCGCGGCGAGGCTACCCGCCGCCGCCTGCTGGACGCCGCTGAAGAGGTCTTCGGTGAGATGGGCTACTACGAGGCCAGCGTCTCCGAGATCACACGCCGCGCCGGGGTCGCCCAGGGGACGTTCTATATCTACTTCCACTCCAAGCGCGAGACGTTTGTCGAGCTGGTCGAGGATATCGGCGAGCGGCTGCGCATGGCGACCAGCGGCGCCATCCAGGGGACGACCGACCGCATCGCGGCTGAGCGCAAAGGCTTCGAGGCGTTCTTCCGCTTCGTCTACGAGCATCGGCGCATCTATCGTATCGTCGAGGAGGCTGGACGGGTTGCCCCAGAGACGGCGCGCGACTACTATCGGCGCATCGGCCTGGGCTACGAGCACGGGCTGGCGGCGGCGATGAAGAGCGGCCAGATTCGTCCGGGCAATGTCGAGGGGCTGGCCTACGCGCTGATGGGCATCGCCCACTTCCTC
>JAICSR010000357.1 GCA_025936795.1 Ktedonobacterales bacterium
CCAGAAGGTGACGCGCACCCTGTAGCAATCTCGTCTACGGCGGGCTGGCGCCGTCTCGCCCTACTGTGCGATGACGCCGCTGGCCCCGACCCGCACGCGCCAGGCGTCGCTGGCGAAGGCTAGCTCGCCCCGGCAATAGGTTGCCTGGAGGGCCAGTGCATCGTCGAAGACCAGCAAATCGGCGTCGTAGCCCAGTTGCAGCAGTCCCTTCGTCTCGGCGACGTGGGCGGCGCGGGCGGGATTGCGCGCGAGCATCGCCGAGGCCTCGCTGAGCGACACTCCGGTCATGCTCATCACGTTGCGCAACGCCTGGTCCATCGTCAGCACGCTGCCAGTGATCGTGCCATCGGCCAGCCGCGCCGCGCCGCGAATCACGCGCGCCGTTTGCCCGCCAAACTCGAAGGCGCCATCCTCTGTGCCAGCGCCCGCCAGCGCATCGGTGATGATGATCGCGCGCTCTGGCCCCATCAGCTTGAGCAGCGCCCGCATCATCGCCGGGTGGACATGGATGCCATCGGCGATGATCTCGCCGTAGACCGTTGGCGACTCTGAGAGCGCGCTGAGTGGTCCAGGGTCGCGGTGCAGCAGCGGGCGCATCGCATTGCAGCAGTGCGTTACATGCGTCACGCCCAGCCGCATCGCCTCCAGCGCCTGCTCGTAACTCGCGTCGGAGTGACCCAGGCTGACCGTCACGCCCGCCTCGACCAGCCGACGAATCAGCGTGGCGGCGCCGGGCAACTCAGGCGCGAGGGTGAGAATGCGCAGATGGCCATGCGTCAGCGCCAGCACACGCTCGGTTTCTTCGGCGTCGGGCGCGCGTAGCCAGGTGGTTGGGTGTGCGCCGCGCCGCCGCTCGTTGATGTAGGGGCCTTCGAGGTGGATGCCTAGCGCCTGCGCGCCGCCGTCCGGCTGCTCGATGGCCTCCACGGCGGCGGCGATCTGCGCCACGGGTAGCGCGCCGGGCGAGCCGACCACGCCGGGCAGAAACCCGGTTACGCCAGTCGTTGGCGCCCAGCGCGCATAGGCGCGAATCTCCGCTGGGTCGGTCGTATGCAGGCTGCAGCCACCGCCGCCGTGGGTATGCACGTCTATGAAGCCCGGCATGACGATCAGCCCGGCGCTGTCAATCACCTCATCGAGTGCAGCGTCGGGCGAGGCGTCGCGCGCTGCGCCGATCTGGGTAATGCTCGTGCCGTCAAAACGGATGTCGCCGGAGGGGAGATCGCCATGCGCATCCACCAGTCGGGCGCCATGCAACGTACAGCTCATCCGCGCTCTCCAACCTACTACCGCTTCGACGCTGGATGCGGCGCTGTGCCCGCGCTCGGCATGCAGGAACCGCCGCACGCTGGATCACTTGACAGCGACAGCGCCAATGTGTCATGCTACCGGAAGGCAAGTGGTCTATACAATATACCAACTATACCATCCACTGACCGTCTTGTCTACTGCTCGCCCAATTCGTGGTCTAATTCGTGTCGGAAGCCCGGCGGCGGGATGTCGGGAGCGACGTCGGCTGGTACACTCTAGCGGATAGAATGCCGAGTAAGGCGCGTACGGCGCATAGGGCGCTTCGAGCGGAAAGGTTGGGTCGCAGTTGAACACCATCTACCGGAATAGTCCCGTGCCGCGCTATCACCAGCTCAAAGAGATTCTGCGCGAGCGGATTCGTTCTGGCGAGTGGAAACCCGGCGACCTGATTCCCTCGGAGCGCGAGTTGAGCGAGACCTATCGCATCAGCCGGATGACCGCGCGCCAGGCGATCACCGATCTCGTCAACGAGGGCGTCTTCTATCGCGAGCAGGGCCGTGGGACGTTCGTCTCGCGCAACAAGATCACCCAGCAGCTCATCAAGCTGACCGGCTTCACCGAAGACATCAGCGCGCGTGGGCAGCATCCCAGCACGCAGGTGCTCTCCGCCGAGATGCTCCCCGCCGATGAGTTTACCGCCGAACGGTTGCGCATCACGCCCGGCGAGCTGATCTTCTGCCTGCAACGCCTGCGCCTGGCCGATGGCGAGCCGCTGGCCATCGAATTCTCGCACCTCAGCTTCAAGGGTTGCGAGCGCCTGCTGCAAGAGAATCTGGAGCAGCAATCGCTCTATGGTGTGCTGGAGAGCAAGTTTGGCCTGCCACTGATGGAGGCCGAGCAGGAGCTGGAGGCTGGCCTGGCGGGCGCAGAAGAAGCGGCGCTGCTCAAGATCGCGCCCGGCGCCTCGGTGCTCTTCACGCGCCGCACGACCTACACCGACCGCAATCAGCCGATTGAGTACGCCAAGTCGGTCTACTGCGGCGCCAAATACATCTTCTATACTCACCTCAAGCGCGAACAGCTCTTCTCGTCCTAGTCGTCCAAACCATCGCGCGCGTCGCCTCGGTTCCTCTGTGTTCCCGTGGGTGAGCGCGCCAGGAGCCAGCGCATGCCCAATGATCTCCGCGCCCTCGGCGACCAGACGCAGTCCGATGCGGCGCTCGCAACTGAACAGATCAACCCGGCCACGGTAGATATTGACCGCAGAAGCTCGCTGGAGATGGTGCGGGCGATCAATGCGGAAGATGCGCGCGTGGCTGAGGCTGTCGGACGCGAGGCGCCGCAGATCGCGGCGGCCATCGAGGCCATCGCCGCGCGGATGCGTCGTGGCGGGCGCCTGATCTACATCGGCGCAGGCACATCGGGGCGCCTGGGCGCGCTCGACGCCATCGAATGCCCGCCCACCTTCAATATCGCGCCGGAGCGCATCGTCGGCTGGGTCGCCGGTGGCCCCTCAGCGCTGGCGGCGGCTGCCGAGGCCGCCGAGGATTCCGCCGAGCAGGGCCAGGCCGACATCGAGCGGCTGGCGGTCGCCGAGCCAGATGTGGTGGTCGGCATCACCGCCAGCGGGCGCACACCCTATGCCTTGGGCGCCCTCAGCTGCGCACGGGCGCGTGGCGCGTTCACCATCGGCCTCGTCTGCAACGCCAACGCTCCGCTGGCGCGCTATGCGGACATCGTGATCGCCCCGCTGGTCGGGCCAGAGGTGATTGCTGGCTCGACGCGCCTGAAAGCTGGGACCGCGCAGAAGATGACGCTCAACATGCTCAGCACGGGAACCATGCTGCTGCTGGGTAAGACCTTCGGCAACCTGATGGTGGATGTGCAGGCGACCAACGACAAACTGCGCCGCCGCGCGCTGGGCATCGTGCAGGCGGGCGCTGGGCTGGACCCCGCCGCCGCCGAGGGTGCGCTCCAGGCGGCGGGCGGCGATGCCAGGGTCGCCATTCTTGCCAGCCGCGCGGGCATCGCGCCCGATCTGGCGCGTGTGCGGCTCGCGGCGCATGGCGGCATCTTGCGCGCTGCGCTGGACGACGCGCTGGACGCCGCGCCATGAGCGACACGAGCGATGCTGTGGAATCAGCCTGCTTCTACCTGGGCGTGGATGGTGGCGGCACGAAAACGCGCGCCGTAGTGGTGGATGCGCGCGGCGTCGAGGTCGGCAGCGCGCTCAGTGGTGGCGCAAATGCCCATGTCGTCGGCGTCGAAAGCGCCGTGGCGCAGGTGATCGCCGCCGCCGAGCAGGCCGCGCAGCGCGCTGGCGCTCGCATGCCGTTCGCCACCGCGTGGCTCGGCCTGGCTGGGCTGGACACCCCCGCCGATGGCGCCGCGCTGGCGCCGGGACTCGCGGCGCTGGCGAGCGTCGTCCATCTGGTGAATGACGCCGAACTACTGCTAAGCGCGCTGCCTGCGCAGGTTGGCGTCGCGCTGATTGCTGGCACTGGCTCCATCGCCGTTGGACGCAGCGCGGCTGGCGCGGCCACACGCGTCGGCGGCTGGGGCCACCTGCTGGGCGAGGAGGGCAGTGGCTACGCCATCGGGAGCGCCGCGCTGAACGCCGCCGTTCGCGCTGCCGACGGGCGCGGCGAGCCAACCAGTCTACTCCAGCGCATCCTGACGATGTGGGGCCTGAGCGCGGCGCATGAACTGATCGAGTTTGTCTATGCGGACGCGAACGGGGGCGGCGCCTCGCTGGTGGCGCAGGTCGCGCCAGTGGTCTTCGAAGCGGCGCGCGCAGGTGATCGGGTTGCGCAGCGCATCGTTCGGCGCGGGGCGCTCGAACTGGCGCGGGCCGCCTCCGTCGCTGGCGATCAACTTGGCTTCGGCGCAGCGCCGCTGCCGGTTGCGCTGGGTGGCAGTCTGCTGCTGCGCGCTCCCGACTATCGCGACGCAGTGCTGCGCGCGATTCGTCGCAGCCGACCGCTGGGCGAGGTCGCGCTGGTGGAGCAGCCCGGGCGCAGCGCCCGGCCCGCCGCCCGAGCCCGGGGGCGGGGCGCGCCCCCCGGGTTGGTGGAGGCCGCATGCCAG
>JAICSR010000502.1 GCA_025936795.1 Ktedonobacterales bacterium
GCCAGCGCAAGCTGTTTGACGGGGCTGTAGACCGTCTGCCGACCGCGCCCCACTGGCTTATCAGGGCGCGTGACCACGCCCACGATCACCAGCCCCGTTGGCCAGATGCGCCCAGGCGCCGCGCCATCCACCAGCGCTTGCAGCGATGGCGTCGCGAACTCCGGCGTTCCCATGAAGAGTATCCGCACCGGACGCTGCGCCGCGCTCAGTTCGTCAGTCGTCGCCATCGCTGCCCATCCCCTCATTCATGCGCGCTGCCCGTCAGCGCCGCTCGCACGACCGTTCCCCGACAAAGGCGCGCCAGGCAGCATTGTATACTCAAGCGCGCCCTCTGCATGTGGCGCTAGAGAGGCGCGAAGAAGGAGCGCAACCCATGCCAGAAGCATCCGTAGCCCCCACACGCGAGCGCCTGCTGGCCGAGGCTCGCCGCGCCGCCGAGCGCGCCTATGCGCCCTATTCGCGGTTTCGCGTGGGGGCGGCGGTCGTCGTCTCGACGCCTACCGGCCCACAAATTATCACTGGCGCCAACGTCGAGAACGCCTCGCTTGGCCTCTCGCTCTGCGCCGAGCGCGCCGCGCTGGCCGCCGCCTGCGCGCTGGCGACCGCCGACCGCCCCGCGTCGCCGCACGCCCGACTGGCGACTGCTCCCACCATCACGCAGGTCGCCATCGCCTGCATTGATGCGCCAGGCGATGCGCCGCCGAACGAGCGCATGCCCTGTGGCGCCTGCCGCCAGTGGTTCGCCGAACTTGCGCCACAGGCGACCTTCTTTGTGGACGGCGTCGCAGCCGACCTGACACTCGCCGACCTGCTGCCCCAACCATTCCAGTTGACTCGCACAGCGCCAGACGCCAACGCCGAGTAGCCCATTTAGGGGGCCAGTGATACCGTGCGGGCGCATCAATTTCTCGCAGCGCAATCGCTGAATTCAACGCGCCTCAGCCCATCCTCACGCGCCCGCATGATCTTGTGTCCGTTCCCGAATCAAGCGCTGTCTGGCATACTTGGAGACGAGCGCATACCAGCGGATGTGGAAGCGCACCGCTTCAGAACGACGCCACGGAGGGAACGACATGCTGGCTGAGGACCGGAAGAACCCCCACCCAAGGAAGCGTGCGCGGCGGTCTACGATGGTCGAGGAGACTCAGCCAACCATCAGCCTGGACGACGACGACGGCCTCTCAGCGGCTCCAGCGCCGACGACGCGGGTCAGTGTCTCCACAGGCAGGCGCGCGGTGGTCACTGCCCGCCCCATCAGCCATCACGACCGACATGTCGTCGCGACAGCGGAGCTGATGGCCACCATCGATCCGACGCTGGATGACGCCGCCACCGCACTGACTGTCACCAAGCGGCCAGAATCGCCAGTGATCGGGAACATCCCTACGCCCGCGCCGCCAATCATCGTCAGCGGCGACTCGACGAGCAAAATGGCGGTCATGCGCGTTGGTCCGCCAAAGCGCAAGAAGCGCCATTGGGCCAGCGGCTCGGTCATCCTGGCGCTGACCATCGCAATCTCGGTGACCGCCATCGCCACCGTCACGCCGCTCGCCAGCGGACACGCTGAGGGCCTCGCCGTGAACGCCGCTGGCCCGCTCGGCCTCCCAGTCGCGCTCGATGCGACGAACAAGGCTCCCAGCGGCCAATGGGTGACGATGATCGGCCTGCAACCGAATCAGGATGTCGGCGGCGGCGCAGGTCCCGGCGTGAAGGCCCCCGGCAGCGCTGGTCTGCCAGTCACGAGCGTCCATACAGTCGTGAACACAGGCGCGCCTTCCGCCCAGGAGGCTGGCGCTGTGTCGCCGCCGCCGCTCTCGCCCTGGCCGCCGTCCTATGCGTATAGCGCCGTGCCGGGCTACTCCGCCTTTGGTATGAGCGACGTTGGTGGCTACTATAACTGGGCGTTTGGCCAATGCACCTGGTGGGCGCAGTACGAGCGCAAAGATGAAAACCTGATGCATATGGGCAACGCGCAGTACTGGGCCAGCGGCGCCGCCTCGCGTGGCTACAAAGTCGGCGGGCAGCCAAAAGTCGGCGCGACCGTCGTCTTCCAGCCAGGCGTGCAAGGGGCAGGCGGCGCGGGACATGTCGCGCACGTCGTCAAGGTCTACCCCGATAACTGGTTCCTCGTCTCCGAGATGAACTTCTACTGGAACGGTGGCGGCTGGGGCCGGGTAGACTATCGCCTCGCCCACGCCGGATCAGGCGTGCAGTTCATCTATTAGTCAGCGCATCGTCGGGCTGACGATGCGTCGCGGCGCAGGCCATGCCAGCTCTATCCGATGGTCAGCGCCAGCTTGCCATGTGTGTGCCGCGCCTCCATATCTTGCTGCGCGTGCGCCGCCGCTTCGAGCGGGTAGACGCCGCCGAGTACGATGCGCAGCTTGCCCTCGGCCAGCCAACCCGCGAGCGCCTGCATCGCCTCGGCAATCATGCTGCTGGGCAACGTCGCCAGCCAGAAGCCGATCACCTCAGCATTGCGCCGCATCAGCCGCGCGGTATCCACTGCGGGCGCCTGCCCGCTCGCCTGCCCGAAGGTGATGAGCCGCCCAAATGACGCCAGCGCCGCCTCACTCTGCTTATAGACCTCGCCGCC
>JAICSR010000577.1 GCA_025936795.1 Ktedonobacterales bacterium
CAGCGACCCGGAAAACTTCCGCAAGGCGATCACGCCGCGCACCAGGGCGATCTACGCCGAATCGGTCGGCAACCCGCGCCTCGACACGCTCGACTTCCGCGCCGTCGCCGACATTGCGCATGCGGCGGGCATCCCGCTGATTGTAGATAACACCTTCCCCAGCCCGTACCTGATTCAGCCGCTCAAGCATGGCGCTGACATCGTGATCGCATCGGCGACCAAGTTCATCGGTGGGCACGGCACCAGCATCGGTGGCGTCATCGTAGACGGCGGCAAGTTCGACTGGACGGCCAGCGGCAAGTTCCCTGGCCTGACCGAGCCGGACCCGTCGTACCACGGCGTGCGCTATGTCGAGGCGGTGGGGCCGCTGGCCTACATCATCAAGGCGCGCGTGCAACTGCTGCGCGACCTCGGCCCGGCCATCAGCCCGCTCAATAGTTGGCTCTTCATCCAGGGACTGGAGACGCTGCCACTGCGCATGGAGCGCCACAGCGAGAATGCGCTGAAGGTCGCGCAGTTCCTGGAAGCGCATCCGTCGGTCACATGGGCGCTCTACCCCGGTCTGCCTAGCCATCCCTCGCACGAAATCGCCAAGCGCTACCATCAGCACGGCTACGGCGCGATTGTCGGCTTCGGCATCAAGGGCGGCCTGGAGGCAGGCAAGCGCTTCGTCAACTCGGTCAAGCTTTTCTCGCTGCTGGCGAATGTCGGCGACTCGAAGTCGCTGGTAATTCATCCCGCCAGCACGACCCACTCGCAGTTGACCGAGGATGAGCAGCGCGCCTCAGGCGTCACGCCCGACTTCGTGCGGCTCTCGGTTGGCATCGAGCACATTGACGACATCCTGGCCGATCTCGATCAGGCGCTGCAAGCCTCGGCGGCGGAGTAGCGGCGGGAGTCGCGGCCTTAAAAGGCCGACGCACGGCGCAGATGGGGATAAATCCCCTCCACGCCGCCACCTGCGGCGGCGCCTGGCTCGGCCTTCAGGCCATCGTTCGTGTGCGCCGGCCTTTTAAGGTCGCGAGCGCTGTCACAAGGAGGAGAGCGACGATGCGAGTCGTCAAGTTTGGTGGAAGCTCGGTCGCTGATGTCGCGCATCTGCGGCAGGTCGCAGCGCTCGTCGCGGAGCTGCATGCGCAGGGACCGCTGGCCGTCGTCGTCTCAGCAATGGCTGGCGTAACCGACGGGCTGATTCGCGTGGGGCAGAGCGCCATCGCAGGCGACTCGCGCACACCTGAGCTGCTCGAAGCGGTCGCGCTGCGCCACTACGAGGCGTGGGCCGCGCTGACTGGCGCTGCGCCAGACGAGTTCGAGCGACTCTGGGCGACGCTGACGCGCGAGGCGCAGACGCTGGCGCGGCGCGGCGCTGGGCTGGATGAACCAACAAGGATGTGGCTGGTGGCGCAGTTTTCGGGCTGGGGCGAGCGGCTGGTGATTGGCCTGCTGGCGGCGGCGCTGCGCGAGGCTGACCTGATCGCCGAAGCGTTCGATGAGGCGCCGGTCGCACTGATGGGCGTAGCCAGCGCGGACGCCGAGCCGCAGCCATCGGCGCTGGCGACCCGCGCACGGTTGCTGCCCCGGCTGGCGCTGCTGGTGATGCGCGGCGGCGTGCCCGTGCTGCCCGGCTACATCGCACGCGATTCGGCGGGCGCGCTGACCACGCTGGGGCGCAACGGCTCCGACCACTCAGCGGCAGTAATCGCGGCGGCGCTGGGAGCCGAGCGGCTGACGATCTATAGCGACGTGCCGGGGATGCTGACGGCTGACCCGCGCATCGCGCCCGACGCCGTCCTGCTGCCTGCGCTGACCTATGACGAGGCGCAGCGCATGGCGACGCTCGGCGCGCGGGCGCTGCATCCGCGCACCATCGAGCCAATCGCGCGCTGGGGCATCCCGCTGGA
>JAICSR010000622.1 GCA_025936795.1 Ktedonobacterales bacterium
CGCCGACCGAGGCGATCACGGCGCTGCGGGCGCTGGGCTTCGGCGTGGAGGAGCTACCCTCCGACGGCAGCGCGATTACGCTGCGGGTCAGTGTGCCGACCTGGCGCGGCGACGTGGAGGAGAGCGCCGATCTGGTGGAGGAGATTGCGCGCATCGTCGGCTACGAGCGCATCCCCAGCACGATTCCGGCTGGCCCGCTGCCAGCGCCGCAAGATGAGCCGTGGTTCTGGCGCGAGTATGAGATACGCGATCTGCTGCTGGGCGGTGGCCTCACCGAGATTCAGACCTATCCGCTGGTCAGCCGCGTCGCGATGGCGCGCGTGCTTCCGGGGCTGACGCCAGGCGAAGAGTTGCTGCTCAGCGCACCTGCGCCGACGGGCAGGAACGACGACGCCTATGCGAGTGTCGAGACAACGCCCGCAACCGTGCGCCCACAAACAATGGAGCGGCGGCGCATCGAGGCGGTGGCGGAGAAGCTGCCCGCGATCACGCTGCGCAATCCGATGAGCGTGGAGATGGAGGCGCTGCGGCTGACGCTGCTGCCGGGGCTACTGGCCGTCACGCGCGAGAACGCCAAGCATAGCGACGCCGGGCTGTGGTTCTTCGAGCTGGGGCGACGCTACCTGCTGACGCGCGAGTTGACCGAGGGCGCCGGGCTGGCGGATGAGCGGCGCACGGTCGGCGTGGCGCTGAGTGGGCCGCTGGCGCAGAGCTGGCTCGGCGAGCGCGAGGCTGATTTCTTCGACCTGAAGGGCGTCGCGGAACTATTGCTACATGGCTTGCAGATCACGCGCTACCGCTTCACGCAGGCGCGGCATCCCAGCTTCCATCCAGGGCGCTGCGCCACGCTGGAGGCGCTGGCGCTGCCGACCGCCATTTCCAGCGAGGCCAGCGACGGCGCGACGGATGGGGCGAGCGCGCTGGCATCTGAGGGCGCATGGCTGGCGCTGGGTGTGCTGGGAGAGATTCATCCTGAGGTCGCGGAGCGCTTCGATCTGACGCGCCGCACGTACCTGATGGAGCTTGACCTGGAGCGGCTCTATGCCGTCGCGCCTGCACGCACGCTGGCGCGCCCGATCTCACGCTATCCCGTCGCGCAGCGTGATCTGGCCATCGTCGTCGCGCGCGATCTGCCCGAAGGGCAGGTGGCCGAGGCAATCCGTGCGAATGATGGGCCACTCATGCCTCAGGTTGAGCTTTTCGACGTGTATACTGGAGAGGGCATCGCGGCGGACAAGAAGAGTCTCGCCTTCACGCTCACCTATCGCGCGACGGATCGCACGCTGACGGCGCAGGAGGTCGAGGAGGCGCAACTGGCGATTCTCGCCATGCTCAAGGACCGCTTCGGCGCGGAACTGCGGCAATAGGGGAGCGCCCCCTCCCCAACCCCTCCCCCGCGGTGCGGGGGCGGGGGGTTACGGACGCCCCACTCCCCCCCAGCGGGGGAGGGGGCCGGGGGAGGGGGGCCGCCCACGGGCGACCACCACAAGGGCGAGGGGGGGCAGGTTAAGCAG
>JAICSR010000485.1 GCA_025936795.1 Ktedonobacterales bacterium
CGTCTGGTATATGATCGTCGCGATAGAGAGCCAGCCGCGTACCTATCGCGTCTCCCGCGTGCGTAGCGCTGAGTTGCTGGACGATCTCTTCGAGCGCCCGACGGACTTCGATCTGGCGGCCCATTGGGAGGAGTCGTCGGCGCGTTTCAGCGAGCGCATTCCGCGTTTTCCGGCAACGTTGCGCGTGGCGGCTGGGGCGCTAGGCGCCGTGCGCGCGGGTGGCCGCTACACGCGGGTCGAGCGCGAGGAGCCGCCCGACGCGGATGGCTGGGCGCGTGTGGTGGTGCTCTTCGAGGATGACCACAGCGCCCGCGAGTTCATCCTGAGCTACGGGCCGCGGGTCGAAGTGATCGAGCCAGACGATCTGCGCATCGCCATTCTCAACGCGGCCCAGGCGACGGTCGCGCTCTATGTGCGGAGGAATGAGGAGACGCCATGAGCATGAGATCGCTCACATGGGAATCGGCGTGCCAGCGACGACTTGCTCGCCAGCACCTGCTTGTGCCTGCGCCAGCGGCTCAGCTGGTCGAGACAGTGCGCGCCATCGGCGGCGTCCAGGCGCAGGTTCTCTCCGCCGCCGAGCTTGCCATCGGCGCGCGTGTGGCCGATAGCACTCGCCAGGATGTGCGGGCGGCGCTCTGGGAGCAGCATACACTGGTCAAGACCTACGGCCCGCGCGGCACGCTGCACCTGCTCCCCGCCGATGAGCTGCCGCTCTGGATGGCGGCGCTGCAAGCGGCCGAGGTGCTCAGCGGGCCACCGTGGTATCAGCGCGCGAGCCTGGCGCCGTCGCAGGCGGACGACCTGCTGAACGCCATAGGCGCCGCGCTGGATGGCCGCTGTCTCACCCGCAAGGAGCTTGCCGACGCTGTGACCAGCCAGGTGGGCGAGTGGGCGCGCGAGCGGCTGCTCTCAGCCTGGGGCGAGTTGCTTGCCCCCGCCGCGCTGGCTGGGAAGCTCTGTTTTGGCCCAGGTAGCGGGACCCAGGTAACCTTCGTCCGGGCGGACCAGTGGATTGGACATTGGGAGCAGCACGATCCTAAGACGGCGCTCGTCGAGCTCTGCCGCCGCTACATCGCGACGTATGGCCCCGCCAATCACCAGGATATCGCGCACTGGTTTCGGCTGAAGCCCGAACAGGCGCGCGCGCTGATGGAATCGCTTGCCACCGAACTGGAGGAGGTCGAGTTCATCGGACGCCGCGCCTGGCTGCTGGCCAGCGACGCGCCGGATGACCCGCACGAGGCTGGCGAGTCCGCACTCTGGCTGCTCCCGCAATATGATTGCTACCTGCTCGGCTGCGGCCCCCGCGAGCGTATCGTACCCGAGGTGGCTCGCCCGCGTGTGAATACCTATGGACGCGGGCGGTTCGAGAGCGCGACGGGACTGCCGGTGTTACTGATCGATGGCGCCGTCGCCGGGATGTGGGAGCGGCGCAAGCAGGGGAAAACGACTGAGTTGCGGGTGGAATCGTTCGTCGATCTCACCGCTCGACAGCACGAGCAGCTTGCGGCGGAGGCTGACCGCATCGGCGCGTTTCTTGGCATCAACATGACACTCGCGTTTGGCATCCTCGGCACGTGAGCGTGTTCCCGCTCCCACACCTGCCGCCATTGCTGGCCAGAGTCTCCCACCATCTTCAGCCGCGCAGCAAAAAAGCGGTCTTCTGCCCTTGTGGATTTAGAATATATGTTCTATAGTTTGGGGTGCGAATTGGTCGGCAAGGATGGTCGGCGAACGCACAGCATGTGGGCGATTCATACGGTATGGGTGTCTGGTTACGAGTCATGTGTCATGGGTTATGGGGCAGGGAATCATGGGGGATATCGAGAAGGGGGAGCGGGAGCTTGGCGAGGGCCACGAGGGCGAGCTGCGCTATGGCGGCGTGCAGATGCGTCTGCGCGGACGGGCGTTGCGCCTCATCCTCTGGCTGGCCGGACACCAGACGCGCATCAACGAGACCGCGCCCGAGAGCGGCCAAATCTGGCTGACCTGGAAGGGCGAGGGGCCGCAATCAATTGATGGCGATATTCGCACGCGGCTGTAGATTGGTTACTTTGCTTTGAATGGTTGGAATGGGGTGAGCCGGAGGACGGCGCCCTGGCTTCCTGACAAGGGGAGGCTAGGGCGCTGTTGTGTTTTTCTGGCGATGGTGGTGGCAGGGTCGAGGCGGAAGCGGTCAGTGTGGGGCCATTGGCACGGGAGCGCAGGGGTGGGGGCGCTCAACCCTCTTCGGGAGCGTGGGGAGAGAGGCAGAAATCATGGGGACCAATAGGGATATGGATAACACGTCGGGGAATGAACTGGATGAACTGGAGCATAGCCGCGAGGAGCGGGCGTTCACGCTCTATTGCCAGGGGATGCGCGTGGCCGAGATCGCGGTGACGCTGGCCGTCAGCGAGACGACCATCCGCCGCTGGCTGCGCGCCCGGCTGGAGACGCTTGCGCAAGAGGAGCGCGCCGAACGGGCGGAGCAGCTCTTGCGCGCCATCGAGAGCCAGCGTTCGATTGCCAGCGCCGCCTGGCGGGCCTACGAGCAGGTCTGCAACGACGAGGAGCCAGATCGCCACGAGGGCGCGCGCTACCTCTCGATTGCCCTCGCCGCTCAACGCGAGGTGGCGCGGTTGCAGGGGCTGTACTACCGCATCGGACGCGAGCCAGCGCCAAAGAACATCACGGTGACGCGCCGCCCCGACGATGCGCCAGCTGGGCAATCGTTTGATAAAGCCAGCGACGAGCCGCACGAACA
>JAICSR010000381.1 GCA_025936795.1 Ktedonobacterales bacterium
CGGGACGTCTCGACGATCTTCGACTGGATTCCAGACATCAGTGGAGCGCTCATAGCAGGTTGATCTCCCTTCACTGCGAACGAGGCATGAGGGTCGGGCGCCAGCCCCCAGTAGCCCTGTGGCAGGGCCAGCAACGTCTCCTCAAAGAACCGGGCGGAGGAGACGTTGCCGTGGATCAGCACGACTGGCGTTCCAGCGCCGTCGCCGACAGCGAGCGTGTGCGTGCGCAACCGGGGCGTCTCGACGATCTTCGATTGGATTCCTGACATCAGTGGAGCGCTCATAGCAGGTTGATCTCCCTTCACTGCGAACGAGGCATGCTGATTGGGCGCCGCAGCGTCGAGCGCCGCAGCAAGCGAGGCAGTTGCAGCAGGCGCTGGCGCTGGAGACGCTGGAGACGCTGCGGGCGCCGTTTCGACGCCGACGCCCAGATAGAGGCGACTGACCGAGGGGTCTTGCGCCAGGCTGGCGGTCGCGCCATGCAGCGCGACGGACCCGCTCTGCAACACATAGGCCGACGAGACGACGCTCAGCGCCATGCGCGCGTTCTGCTCCACGAGGATGACCGTCAGCCCCTGCTCGCGGTTCAGCCGCGCGATGACCCCGAAGACGGTGTCCACAATCGCCGGAGCCAGCCCCAGCGATGGCTCGTCGAGCAGCAGCACGCGCGGTCGCGACATCAGCGCGCGACCAATCGAGAGCATCTGCCCCTCGCCGCCACTCAGACTGGCGGCCTGGGCGTTCAGGCGGTCGCGCAGACGTGGGAAATACTCCAGCGTTCGCTCGATGTCAGCCGCCAGTTCACTGCGGTCGCGGCGCGTGAATGCGCCCATCAGGAGATTCTCGCGCACGGTCAGCGAGCCAAACAGCTCGCGCCCCTCCGGCGCCAGCGCGAGGCCACTCTGCACGCGCTGCTCGGGCGGTCGCCGCTCGATGCGCTGTCCGCCCAGCGTGATCGTCCCGGCGCGCGTGCGAATCAGCCCGGTCAGCGCGCGCATCAGCGTCGTCTTGCCCGCGCCATTCGCCCCCAGGATGGCCACCGCCTCGCCGCTCTCTGCCGCGAACGTGATGCCATGCAGCGCTTCGAGCGAGCCATAGCCCGCGCGCAATCCCTCAACGCTCAGCACTGCCCACCTCCTGCGCTCCGGCGCTGCCCAGATAGGCCTCCAGCACGGCGGGGCTGGTCAGCGCCTCAGTGGGCGCGCCCTCGGCCAACTTGCGGCCATAATCCAGCACACAGACGGTCTCGGCCACGCTCTGCACCAACGACATGTTGTGCTCGATCAGCACGAAGGTGACGTGCAGCTCAGCGCGCCAGCGCCGCAGCGACGCCGCAAACTGCGTGACCTCCGTCTGCGGCATGCCTGCGGCTGGCTCATCCAGCAGCACCAGGCGCGGACGCAGCGCCAGCGCGCGCGCCACCCCCACCAGCTTCTGCACGCCAAAGGGCAGCGCGCCCGCGATCACGTCGGCGTAGCGCTCGATGCCCAGCAGCGCCAGGATGTCGCGCCCATGCGCGCGTGCGCGGCGGTCTTCCGCGATGGCGGGACCGAAGGGCAGCAGGCTGGCGGCAAAGGAGGCGCGCAGGTGGGCATGCTGCGCCGCCAGCAGGTTGTCGAGCACGGTCATGCTGGCGAAGAGCTGCACATTCTGGAAGGTGCGTCCGATGCCGAGCGCGGCGCGCTGGTGGCGGCTACGCGCCAGCAGGTCTACGCCGTCGAAGGTCAGGCTGCCCGCGCTGGGCTGCGTAAAGCCGCTGACGCAATTGAGCAGCGTCGTCTTGCCCGCCCCATTCGGCCCGACCAGCGCAAAGATTTCGCCCTCGCGCACGCTGAGATCGAGCGCGTTCACAGCCACCAGCCCGCCGAAGCGCACCGTCAGCCCGCGCACAGTGAGCAGGTCGCGCGGCGCGTCATCCGCAGCGTTCACAGCGTTCGCGGCGTGCAGGTCGTTCACAGCATTCATGCGGCGCCTCCTGACCGCGCTCCTGACCGCGCTCCTGGGTGCGCGAGTCGCATCGCGAGCGAGCGCAGCGGCCCAAATCGCTCGCGGATCGAGGCGAGACCCGCCGGGAAGAAGATCAGCGCCAGCAGTAGCAGCAGGCCATAGATGCCGGTGGTCAGCGTCGAAACCTGAATCGAGAGGCCACCGACCAGCAGCGGCGAGGGAACCTGTCCCAGCAGCAGCGGCAGGAAGCCGACGAAGAGCGCGCCGAGCGCCGAGCCGAGCAGCGACCCCAGCCCGCCGACGACGATCATGGCGAGAAAGACAATCGTCTGGTCAACGCTCGACATGGAGGAGCTGGCCGTCTGCGCCCAGATGGCGTAGAGCGCGCCCGCCAGGCCAGTCAGTGCGGCGCTGACGATGAAGGCCAGCAGCTTGTAGTAGGTGACGTTGACACCGAACGCCAGCGCCGCCGCCTCGCTATCGCGCAAGGCGACCCACGCGCGCCCCACCCGCGAGCGCACGAGCGTGGCGCCGATGGCGAAGACGCCGACGGTGATGATGAGGACGAGGTAGTAGAGCGAGTGGTCGTCTTGCAGCAGGTCAGGCAGCGTGTTGATGCCGTAGCTCTGGCGGCCCGCCGTGGTGTCCCACAGGTCAAAGAGCGAGCCAGCGATCAGCACCAGCCCCAGCGTGGCGATGGCGAGATAGGCGCCCGAGACGCGCAGCGCCGGGCCGCCGACGATCACGCCGATCAGCGCGCTCGCCAGCATCGCGACGAGGATGGCGAGCCAGTAGGGCTGGCCGAGGTCGCCCGCCAGCCAGGCCAGCAGGTAGCCGCCCAGCCCGAAAAACGCCGCATTGCCCAGCGAGGGCTGCGCTGCGTAGCCGGTCAGAATGTTCTGCGCAAAGGCAGCCAGCGCGAAGATGCCAATCAGGCTGATGCGATGCAACTGGAAGCCGCCGCTGAAGCCGAAGATCTGGTCGAAGAGCGCGGGCAGCGCGATCAGCAGGACGAGTGCGACGACGATCAGCGCCTTGTTCGCGTGGCGGCCTGCCCGCAGCGCCAGCGCGCCCTGGCGGGCGTCGCCGGGCGGCGGCTCGGCGGGGATGGACGGCGCGGATGCTGGCTGCGAGGTCAACATGCGGAACCTCCTGACAGAGCGATTGCAACGTTGGGTGATGGGCGCGGCGGCCAGCGAATGAATTCGCGCCTGAAGGGCCTACAGCCCACAAGACCCGCCTGCGCAGGTCCGCTCCGGTCGTGGACCCGCGCTGGCGGGTCTTGCGGCGACCCGCAGGTCGCCTTCAGGCGCGGTTTTAACCGCCAGCCGCCACTAAACGCTGCGCAACTCCGCTTTGCCGAACAGCCCCTGTGGGCGAAAGAGCAGCGCGACGACGAAGGCGGCGAAGATCAGGGTCTCGCGAATGCCGGGCGCGCTGATGTCGAGCGGGCCAATCTGGTGTCCGGCCAGCAGCAGCGCGAGCCAGTTCTGCGCCAGGCCAATGGCGATGCCACCAACCAGCGCGCCGGGCAACGAGTCTAGCCCGCCGAGCACAGCGGCCACAAAGGCCAGAATCAGCACGGGATTCATATAGGTGATGTCTACAGTGCGTTGCTGCGCTGCCAGCATGATCGCCGCGAGCGCGCCGATGACCGTGGCGACTGCCCAGGTCAGCAGGAAGATGCGCCCGACTGGCGCGCCCATCAGTTGCGCCACCGGCTGGTTATCGGCTGAGGCGCGCATCGCCATGCCCATGCGCGTGCGGCTGAGAAAGAGCGTCAGCGCGGCGACGACTACGACCGTGACGACCAGCGCGCTGCACGCCGCCGCCGTGATGAAGACGCCACCGACGCTAACTGCGGCGCCCTCGAATGGCGTGGGGAAGTGCTCGGTCTGCGCGAGCTGCGGCCAGATGGCCTGGGCGACCGTGCTGAGGACGAGCGCGAGCGCCAGCGTGGCGATGGCCTTTGTGAAGACTGGCGCATGCAGCACGGGCCGCGCAAAGAGCCGCTCCATCGCGGCGCCCAGCGCAGCGGCGAAGAGCAGACTGAGCGGCAGGGCGAGCCA
>JAICSR010000322.1 GCA_025936795.1 Ktedonobacterales bacterium
AGGCTGGTGGCGCGCGAACAACTCGCCCGGCAAAACGCCACGCTGGCGAGCGCTACGCACGGAGCAGGCGTCATCACGTCGCGCGACTTCGCGGTGTTTCAAGACCACGGCTACCCTGGGCTCTACGCTGGCGAGCGGGCGCGCGACATCGCCGCCAGAAAAGGATTGGCGCGCGGGCAGCATATCCTGGACCACATGGGCAGCGAAGAACTGGCAGCCAATCTGTTTCGTGCGACACAGACAGAAGCGAAGATCATGCGAGAGGGCATCAGCGCCAGGGATGAGGCGAACCGCGCGCATCACGATGTCGGCGCGGCGGTTCGCAGCTTCATCATTGACACGCTAGGCGGCACACCCCCTGAAGAGCTTCCCACGCCTGCGGAAAGCATCGGACAAGTGCAGGCGCGCGAACGACAGGCGCAAGAGCAGGAGCGCATCGGCGAGCGGCAGGCATCGCTCTTTGAGGCGCCACACACTGAGTCGCATCAGTCGTGAGATGTGCAGGGCCGCAACGGTCCCGCACGTGTCGTTTGCCCTTGATCCTCAGCAGCGTCGCACGATGATATCGTATGCTTGTACCACATGACACCGCGCCACAGACGCCTCATCTCGCCGACAGGGGCGGTGGTGTGTCGCTGTGCGCCCAACTTCGCCCGCTTGACTGGCCAGCGCGCCATGTCGTGTGCTACTGCCGGATAGAGCGGGCAATCACACGAGTGAGTCAGCGGAGCGCGCCGCACACGCAGGCGGCCAGGTGGCGGCCCGCTGGTCCAGCACAGGGAGGAGCGCAACGCGATGAGGACGAACCTCTTTCTGATTCGGCATGGCGAGGCCGTCTGCAACGTTGATGGCACGCTGGCAGGCATACGCAGCGATGTTGGGCTGACCGAGCGGGGCATCCTCCAGGCCGAGCGCCTGCGCGCCCGCCTCGCCGCCACCCGCGAGATCGTCGCCGATACGCTGATCGCCAGCACCCTCCCACGCGCGCGTCAGACGGCGGAGATCATCGCCCCGGCGCTCGACCTGCCCATCATCCTCGATGACGACGCGCAGGAGTTGCGCCCCGGCGAGGCCGACGGCCTCAGCATCGAAGACTTCCTGGAGCGCTACGGCCCCTTCAGCGACGTCCGCGAAGACCCCTACCTGCCACTCTCTCCCGGCGGCGAGAGTTGGGGCGCCTTCCTCGCGCGCGTCGGGAGCTTCCTGCACCGCGTCATTCGCGAGCACGCCGGGGAGACGGTGGTGGTCGTCTGCCATGGCGGCATTATAGACGCCTCGCTGCTGATCGGGCTGGGCGTTGGCGCGACAGCTCCCACCCGGGGCCAGTTTCACACGCGCAACGCCTCCATCACGCATTGGGAGCGCGAGCGCATCATTGGGGTGGATACCTGGCGACTGAACCGCTACAACGACAACATCCACACGCGCGACATCGACACCGCCGAACAGATCACCTGGGCGCGGCTCTACGAAGGCGAAGGCGCGCCCACCGCTCCGCTGCCCACCGAGGAGCCGCCCGAAGACGCGTGATGTGGAATGTCGATTGGTCATTGGCGTTGCGCTAGACCTCACCCCCAGCCCCTCTCCTCGCAGGAGAGGGGCGTCCGGAAACCCCTCTCTCGCCGCAGCGGGGGAGGGGTTGGGGAGGGGGCCGCGCCGACTACCCGCGATTGCCGCTCAGCCGCTGAATGATCGCGTCGAGCAGGGTGCCAGAGGGGGCAGGCCAGAGCGGCATGCGTCCAGCGCGCCAATCGTCGAGCGCCGCCGCCAGACGGAAGGCCTCCTGGCGCGTGCGATCTAGCTCGAAGCTCGCCTGGCCCGCCTGCTGCAACCGCTGAACGAAGGTATTCATCTGCGCGCCCAGACTCCAGAGTGGATTCTGGCGAGGGATGTTCACGCGCACGTTGTAGTCGCCGTTCGCCGCCTGCACAAATGCCCGCGTCAGTTCTTGCACACCCTGATCGAGCGCGCGTTTCTGATCGGCGACCACGCTCTCCAGTTGCGCGATCTCCTCGGCGCGGTCAGCTCGGCGAATCTGCTCTTGCGTGCCATGCACCCAGAGAAAGGCCACCGCCGCGATAATCACCTGCAAGGCGACTGGACGCGCCAGCAGTGGCAGGACTCCCAGGGTATTGACCTGCTGTATGAGATCGGCGGCATGCGGCTCAAACGCAAAGTGCAGAATGATGGCGCCGACGTTGATCGCCGCGACAAGGAACGCCGAGAGTGGCGGCAAAATCGAGGCCGCGATGATGATGGCGATCACCAGCAGGTCATACGCTGGGAGGTCCACCACCTGCAAGCCACCAGCGCCACCGGAGATCGCGCCAATATCCGCGCCAATGATCAGCACGATGAGCAAGACACCCGCCGCCGTCGTGTAGCCCAGCCGATTCAGCGCGACAGCGACAAGAATGCCAACGCCGACCAGCGCGATGGCCATCAACGTCGGAAAGTCGCCCAGTCCGGCGGGGGTCAGCAGCACATCCGCGACCAGCAGGCCCAGCAGAATCCATGCGGTGAGCTGGCTGCGTCGCACAGCCTCGCGCTGCGCCACGGTGACCTGTGGCTTATCCCACCCCGAACTGGCAATGCGCAGCCAGAGGTTCGGGCGCTGCTGCCCCGCACGCTGCCCCAGTGCGATGCTGTCCATCATTGGTTCTCTGGTCTGCTGCATATTGCCCATCATCATGCTTGTCCACTTTCATCTCGCGCCGCACGCAGCCCGCGCGCAATGCGCCCTGCCAGGCGAAAATCTGAATGCGTGGAGAATATGCCGAGCAGCGCAGACGTCTCGCCCCACAGCACGACCCGTTCATCCACCACCGACGGTCCATCCGCCGCGCCTGTCGCCTCATAGCTCGCGCCCGCTGGCGCTGTGCGGGCCGCCTGCCATCGTTCCGCCGACGGTTCGCCAGCATACCAGTATAAGGGTCGCATCCCCAGCCCCGTCAACAACCGAAAGGCTGGCGAGCGGAGCGATGTCCGCAGAATGACGACATCGGCGCCCTGCTCGCGCGCGAACCGCAGACTGCGCTCAAAGAGGTAGCGAGTGAGGCTCAGGCTGCGGGTGTTCTCTACAACCCCTGAATCAGCATGATAATAGATTACCGCTGGATTGTCACGCATGGATATCCGATGGAGCAGCGCCGTGAGCTTGTGCAGCAGGACGATACGCGCATCGGAGGCGCGATCATCGGGCGCGACGGGCAGCAGGGTACGCGATAGGCGATAGGGATCAGTCAGATAGCCCCAGGCGAATCCACTGACCGCGCGCTCCTGGCCAGCGGCATCCACATCGCCAAAGCGGATATAGGCGCAACTCGTCTCGGCTGGCGTCAGGTCCTGGTAGAGGCGCGCCAGCACGTCGACTGCGGGATGAAACGGCGCCAGCGGCTCGGACGAGCCGCAAACACAGCGCTCTGGCGGCTGCAGCGCCTGTGCCTGCGCGTAGCTGTAGTGCCGTCCGCAGCCCGGGGCGACACACTTGACCCATTCACACCACTCGTCGCCACCAAATATACGCTGATAGGCGCTAATGAGCTGGCGCTGCAGCGGACGATCTTGCGCCAGTTGTTTCCAGCCGATGCGCTGCGCCACGCCCGACCGTCGCGCCTCGCTTGGTGTACGCCGCTGCCAGATCATCAGCGAGCGCGGCCAGTCCTCGGCGATATACTCCGGGTCGGTCACGAGTTCCAGCCCACATTCGAGCAGATCGCGCGCCAGCTGGATGCCATTCACCATATGCGCAGGCTCCGCCAGCACCAGATAGCCCAGCGGATTGAGGCAGGTGGAGAGCCAGGCCAGCGCGCCAGCCAATTGCGCCGACGAGAGGGTGCGTGTCAGATCGTTCACGATCAGCGCATCATAGACCCCCAGCCGCTCCTGCGCCTGTGGCGCCTGCCCCCCCTGCCGCTCCTGCCGCACATCAGCGTTGGTCGGCGGGAGCCAATCCTGCGTGATGCTTCGGTCATAGCCCTGGGCGATGCCAACATCGCGCGGCTGCTGCACATGCAAGAGCGCGGTTGTCTCACCAGTAAAGCCCACCGCGCGTAGCGCCATGCCGAGACTGCGCGTGCGCGGCTCGACCACGAGAATGCGCTTGAGCGCGTTGTCTTCGCGTATGTTAGCTGTCCAGAGCAGCGACTGAGCGATACTCGTAGCGGTACTTGCAATGTCTTTGACAGCAATTTGCGGCTCATCAATAGGCAAATCATCTGGGCGGGAATCGCGCGCAACCGATACAACCGACAACGGAGAAGTGTCGCGTGGCGCGCCCGTTTTGCGGCGCGCTGATGACTGAAACGCCATGTCTATCTATCCCTATCCCTATGACTCTCACGAAAGTAAGCGTCCTGTACGCTATGGGTACACTATGCCCATGGCACAGGAATGTGTCGGGAAAAGTCCTTACCCTGGTGTGATTGTAGCATCTTCGATTTGGCTGTCAATCAAACCCACACCGGATGATAGAATGCAGTCAGGTTCTTTTGATTGGAGCGAACATGCGCAACCGCTTATGAGGATGCGAGCGCGGCGCAATGTGGCGTAGCGTGGCGCTTTCCCATGTAGCATTGTCGTTCTCTCATTGGACTACACGCTCGTAACCTTCTCTAAAGGAGTCTCGCGCAAATGTCAAAGTCATGGTTCCGTTTCGTACGCCCGTCGCAGCCTCAGGTCGCTGCTCCCGCTGCGCCCATTAAGGAGCAAGCCGCCCCGGCTGAGGAGGAGATTGCTGAAGCCGCGTCTGCCGAGGAGATCATGCCCACTGTTGAGGAGGAGCAAGCCGCGTCTGCCGAGG
>JAICSR010000075.1 GCA_025936795.1 Ktedonobacterales bacterium
AGCCGGGCGATATCCTCGTCTGGGGGTCGCTCGATACCCAGAGGCGTCCGTGGCCAGCAGGCCCCGCCGGTGGGCATGTGGCCGTAGTCGCAGCGGTGGGCGGTGGGCACATCAGCTTCGTCGAGGAGAACATGCTGGGGCATCGCGGCGCGGAGGCCATCAACATCCCGCGCGAGCGCACGACGCTGACCGAGAGCGCCACGGGAGCGTGGACGGTCGGACCTACCTATGGCGCCAATGGTGGGCGGGCGCTCTATGGCTGGCTGCACTCGACACGCAACACGGGCCACTTCCCCTCTAGCAAAGGCGCAGCATCTACCGCTCCGTCAGCCCCTGATGATCGCTCCTCCCTCGCTGGTGGCGTCGTCGTGACGGGGAAGGGCGCGCTTGCCCAGTTGGTCTGGTCAGACACCCACACTCCGTCACCTGCCTCCAATCCTTCCAACCCTTCAAATCCTTCCAGTTCAGCCAGCGCCGCTCCCACTGCCGTCTCTGCCCCCGCTGCCGTCGTCGAGTCACTGGGCGCGCCCCCAGGGGTGGCGTTGGCGCCCGATCAGGCGCCAGCGGTAGTGGCGCTGCCCGACGGAGAGCGCTACGTCTTCGCCCGTGGACAAGATGGCACGCTCTACTCAGCCTACACCACGCCGCGCCAGCCTGGGGTGGCCTGGCAGGCGCTGGGCGCGCCGCCAGGAGTCAGCCTCACCAGCGCAGTAACGGCGCTCTGGACCCGTGACGAGGGGATGGTGGTTGGCGCGTTGGGCAGCGATGGCGCCTTCTGGCTGTGTTCTGGGCCAGCGGGTGTGGTGGGAGTATGGTGGTCGCTCGGGCGCCCTGCGCAGGTCGCTGGATTCCAGGGCACGCCCATCCTCGTCAGCACGCCAAGCTCCACCGCCTCGACCGCAAGGGCAGGTTCTCCCCGCGCGCTGGCCATTGGAACGGATGGACGGCTCTACGATTCGATTTGGAGCGCGATCAGCGCCGCGAACGCATCCAGCAGCGTATCCAGCAGCGTATCCAACAGCGCGAGTGGCCCGCTGGCGCCCGGCTGGAGCGCATGGGCGCCGATACCGTTGCCAGCCAACGCCAGCTCACTGACCGGCGCGTTAGTCGCCGCCACTGCGGAGCCGACACACTCAAGCGGAGCCTCCGGCGAAGCAGGCGTACTCGATCTGCTCGCGCCCGATGCGGCGGGCCATGTCTGGTTCCTCCAGGGTGGCGCACTGGGACAGACTTGGAGCGTCGCGCCGCTCTCAATGCCAACGGCGACGAGTGTTCTGCTGGCCGCCATCCTCCAGGCGACGACAGCGCCGTCAACCAGCGCTGGCGCCCCGACGGCGACTCTCCTCCACGTCTACGCCGCAGATAGGCAGGTTGGAGTCACTACCGCCAGTCCCACACCTGGCGCTGGCGCCATGGGAAGCCTCGGCCCCGCGCCAATGGCGACTCCCACGGCGACTCCCACCAACGCGCCCACCGCATCCGGCGCATCCGGTCCACCCAGTCCATCCATCAGTCAGGCGACCCATCCCGCGCCGATGCCACATCTCGCAGTCGAGCGTATCAGCGAGGGAACCTTCACACTCGACGCCCCCACCAATGGTGAGCACAGCGCTCACGCCGTGACTCCCCAGGCCTGGGCGTCGCTGGGTACAGTCACGGCGCCCACGGTCGCAGCGCCAGCGAGCGGCGCGTCCACGGGAAGTGAATCGCAGCTGGTAGGCACAGAGCAGTCGTTGCAGTCGCTGGGTTCACCTATCGCGCTCGATCTGGGCGCCCAGGGAAGCGCGTTGCTCGTGACAGAGGGCGATGCGGTCAGCATACTGGGCGCCGCAGCAGCCATACACCTCCTCATACCCAAGGCCAACAAGACCACTACCCCATCCCAGACAGGTCCACTCGTCATCGGGATGGCGCCTGGGCCAGACGCCTTCAGCGATCAGTTCAGCGGAGATACCCTCGATCCACGCTGGCTCGCCACAGACGCGCCTGCGGTCTCTCCGTCGGCCTCGCTGGCGTCGCAAACTGCACACGTCGCTAACGGCACGCTCACACTCACGCCGCCGAGCGCAGCAGTGGCGTCTGGTGGGATGGAATCGCTCATGGTCACGCAAGGCGCCCCGACGGGAGACTTCACGGTCACCGTTCATATGACGCTGGCGTTACCGCCTGAGACACCCGAGACTACGACAGGCGCGGGGACGACGACCGCCAGCGCTCCAGGCACGAGCCACAGCGTCATTGCCCAGAGTGGGCTCGCGCTCCAACTGGATGAGTGGCATCGCGTGACGCTGGCGCTGCGTGGCGGTCGGGGGATGCTAACGGTCGCGCTGTGCGCCACCTCGACTGGGCCGACGCCTTGGTGCAGCGCGATGCCACTGCCCGCGCCATCGTCCTCGGCGTGCTCCTCAGCCCAAGGAGACTATCTCCGCGTCAGTCAGACTGGTTCCATGCTCACGGGGTCCGTGAGCGCAGATGGGACGCACTGGACGACAGTGGGCAGTTGGGCGATAGTCTGGCTGCCCACCTCGGCGGCACCGTTGGGCGCCTACGCGCCGCCGATTGCGCCTCCTAGTACCGCGTCCGCTGCTCCAGGGGAGAGGAACGCGACCTCTGGCCCCACCGTCTGGCGGAGCTTCACTAGCGTTGGGCTGTTCGTCGCTACACAGTCTACTGCGGTGACGACTGGCGCATCGCAGACGCCTACGGCGCCTGCGGGTGGTCAAGTGCGCGTCCAGTTCAGTGACTACACGATTGGCTGAATCCAGCATGAAATCGCTACAGGTGGCGATCTTCTGGACGCGACGAAAGAAAATGCAGATGTTGTAGCAATCAGCGAGAAGTAAAACTGCAAGCATCACTCCCTACTTTTGGGGTTCGCTACCTGTGGCGATTTCACGCTAGTTATCCCTCTTCTGTCATCTTCGGCACGTCGTATGCAGGCTCCCCTCCTGAACGAAGGAGGCGATACCATGACCAGGACGCGCCCCGCCACCGCGACGGTGGCCTTCATTGACCAGTACTGTGCGCAGTATCGGTCACTGTTTACGAACGTGCGCCACTTCGAGCAGTTCACTGCCTTGCATGTGGGACTGCTCGCCGAGACGCGCCACAAGTCGCTGCCGCGCCTCGGCAAGACCGTCCACATGGATCCCCAAGCGCTGCACCACTTCCTCGCCAAAGCCGACTGGTCGGTCGAGCAGGTACGCGCCCAGCGCCTGAAGCTGCTCCGCCAGGCGTTGGGCGATCAGCCGTTCATGCTCTGCATTGACGAGACCGGCGACCGCAAGAAAGGCCACACCACCGACTACATCGCCTCCCAGTATATTGGCAACCTGCACGCGCTGGCCAACGGCGTCGTCTCGGTCAATGCCTACGGGCTGCAGGGGACGACCACGTTCCCGTTGCTCTTCCGGGTCTACAAGCCGGAGTCGCGGCTCAAACCCGACGATGTCTACCAGACCAAGCCCCAACTCGCGGTCGAACTCATCGAGGAGTTGCTGGCCCTTGGCTTCCACTTCCGTGTGGTGTTGGCCGACAGCCTCTACGGCGAGAGTGGCCCGTTCATCAGCGCGCTGCACCGACTCGGCCTCCAGTATGTGGTGGCCATCCGCTCCAATCATGGGGTGTGGTTGGGGCCAGGCCAGCGCGTGCGCCAGACCCGCTGGCGTCCCTTTGAGCGGATCTTCACGGATGGGAGCAGCGAGCAGCGCTTTATCCGCGAGACGATCTATGGGACACGTGGAGCGGTGCGTTACTACCAGATCACCACCGACCCGGTGACCTTGCCCAAAGAGACGACCTGGGACATCATGACCAACCAACCAGGCAAGATCGAACGGACGGTCGGCAACACGTTCGGGCTGCGCACGTGGGTCGAATATGGCTTCAAGCACGCCAAGGACGACCTGGGCTGGGCTGACTATCGCCTGACCGACTACGCCAGCATCGAGCGCTGGTGGGAGTTGGTCATGAGCGCCTATACCTTGGTGAGTTTGCAGACACTCACCGATGCAGCGCGCGCCGACAACGCCGCTGTTCCGCTGTCCGACATCCCGGCGCCGCTGCAAGAACATCCCGACAGAGATACTGGAGTCGGCTGGAAGCATCACCGCAACAACCTGCGCTTACTACTCCAACCCTACGTCTGTTCCTGCCTGTTGATCGTCTGGCTGCCGCTCGTTCCGCATCCTCATGCCGCCGCCATTCAGTCCGGCTTCGCCGCACTCGCTGCCCTCGTCAACTCCTTCCGCTTATCTCTCCCAACATGACAGAAGAGGGATAAGTGGGAGGGCGACCTGCGCCTCGGCGTCGCGCGCAGCCCACCAGGCGGGGAGCGCAAACTGCGCGTCGAAGAATGCGCGTCGAAGAATGTGCG
Source organism: Ktedonobacterales bacterium (assembly GCA_025936795.1). Lineage (GTDB taxonomy): Bacteria > Chloroflexota > Ktedonobacteria > Ktedonobacterales > JADMIN01 > JAKAIY01. The sequence goes on from JAICSR010000075.1 coordinate 4,376, forward strand.
CTGGGAGGTCGTGATCAATCCCCGCCAGTTGCCACCTCTTCCTTTTGAGCATGGAGCAAGCGGCTGCGCGCGTATACGGCCAGCAAGAGACTGGCTGTTCTCTTCTTCAATGTTGCGTTTCCTGCGACACATTGGCCTCAACCCTCCTTGGTTTGCGACAACTTGTTGCGTTTCCTGCAACAGTCGCATGGTACACTGATTGCATCCGAAGTGAAAGGAGGCGGGGATGCAGCGATTCGAAAACCGTCTGGAGCGCATGGACGACATTGAGCGCAAACTCGCTCAATACCCGTCAGGTCTCTCAATCTCCTACTTCGCGCGGCTCTATCGCGTCAACCGATCCACCATCTACCGCGATTTCAGCGCACTGGAGCGACGAGGCGTTGGCCTCATCCAGGATGGCCGCCGCTGGAAGCTCGACCACCGCCGCATGCTCTATGCGACCCGATTCACGCCCTATGAGTTGGTCTCACTCTATCTTGCCGCCCGACTGCTGGCTCGCTATAGCGATGAGGCGAACCCTCACATCGTCAAAGCGCTAGAGAAGCTGGCGGACGCACTCCTCGCGCACTCACCACTTGTCTCGCGCCACATTACCCAATCTGCGGAACTCGTCGGCGATAGACCTGTGCGTCCCGAGTATGTCCACGCGTTTGAGACCCTCACACAGGCCTGGTTGCTCAGTCGGAAGGCGCGCGTTATCTACCAGGGCTTCCATGATCAGCAGGCGACCGAACGTCTCGTCTCTCCCTATGTCATCGAGCCGTCCGGACTCGGCTACTCCTCCTATGTTATCGGCTACGATGATCTGCGCAGCGCTGTACGCACATTCAAGCTTGAGCGCATCCAGTCAGCGCAGCTCACAGATGAACTTTTTCTTCGCCCAGACGACTTCGATCCCTACCGCCTGTTTGCTTCTGCCTGGGGCATCATCTGGAGCCAGGACAACCATGAGGAAGTGCGTCTGCATTTTAGCAGGCGCGTCACCCGACGCGTGAAAGAGAGCGTCTGGCATCCCTCTCAAGTCATCGAGGATCTGCCTGATGGTTCATGCCTGTTTACTGTCCATCTCGGCAGCCTGACCGAAATCACCCCCTGGATTCGCCAGTGGGGCGCCGACGTCGAGGCGCTTGCCCCTCCTGCCCTGCGCGACGAACTGGTCGTCGAGGCCCGCGCGCTTGCGACCCTGTACGGCATAGTCTAACTGCCCCTCCAGACCCTTCTAGACTCTTCTAGCGAACGCTCACTCGTCATTGCAGCAAGGGAAGGCGCATACTCAGCCATGGAAACACCGTCTCCGCCAGCGCTAGAGGTTCCAGCCTACTTGTGGCGCCTCTGGGCAAAGTGGCCGCGTAGCGCTCATGAGCGGCGCTACCATCCCGTCCTCTGCCATATGATTGACGTCGCCTCTGTCGCGCAGCTCATGTGGGCGCGTGCGCTGACGCAGCGGCAGCGCGAGCGCCTGGCCACCGAACTCGCCTGTAGTGACGCTGATGCGCGCCAGTGGATCGCGTTCTGGGCCGGATTACATGATCTCGGGAAAGCGTCTCCCGCATTCCAGACACAGCTCAAGCCTCACCAGGGCGGCGCCATCGTGGAGCAGTGGCTGCGCGCGGCGCATCTGTCCACACGCGGCGCAACCTGGCAACCGCACGGCGCGATTTCGGTCCTGCTCCTCGAAGATATTCTCTCGCGCGTCTACGGCATGAATGAGACGCTTACCAGGCGCGTCGCAGCCCTGGTCGGCGCACACCACGGCCTGTTCTTCTCTGCGGATGAACTACTCAATCTCACAGATCCACAATGGATTGGTGATCAGCCCTGGATAGACGCGCAGGAGCGTCTCGCGCGCCTACTCGCCGAGAGCATTGGGGCGCCAGCCGTTCCGCCATCCGGGCTGATCGCTCCCTCGACAGGTATGCTGCTCGCGGGCTTCATCTCGGTCGCTGACTGGGTCGGCTCCAACACAGACCGTTTTCCTCCCGCTGCTGAAATAGACGGCTCTGTGCCATCACTCGATCTGCGCGCCTATGCCGACGCCTCGTCGCTCAACGCCGCCCTGGCGCTCGACGACATCACCTGGGATGATGCTGATCTCTCCGGACAGCTGCAATCGTTCACCTCGCTCTTCCCCGGCAAAAAGCCGCGTCCCGTGCAGGAGCAATCCATCGCGCTCGCTCGTCAGCTCACAGGGCCTGGCCTGATACTGCTTGAGGTTCCGATGGGCGAAGGCAAAACCGAGGCGGCGATGTATCTTGCTGATGCCTGGAGTGCCCGTCTGGGGATGCGCGGAGCCTACTTCGCCCTGCCAACGCAGGCGACGAGCAATCAGATGTTTGGCCGCATCCGCGCCTACCTGGAACGTCGCTTTCGCGACACGCATCTGGTCAATCTCCATCTCGCGCATGGTATGGCCGCCCTCTCAGAACCGTATGAAACCTTGCAGCGTCGCGCGCGCATGGCGACTGCCATGCTCTACGATGAGCAATCCGCTGATGCGCACGACCATACTGCCTCTCACATACTCGACGTGACCGACGAAGGCGAACGGGGAGCTGTGATCGCCGCCACATGGTTCACATCCGCCAAGCGTACATTGCTCGCGTCCTATGGCGTGGGGACAGTAGATCAGTCGCTGCTTGCTGTCTTGCAGGTCAAGCATGTCTTCATTCGCCTCTTCGGGCTGAGCGCCAAAACCGTCATTCTGGACGAAGTGCACGCCTACGACATGTACATGTCCACCCTGATGGAACGCCTGCTGCAGTGGCTCGGCGCGCTGGGCGCGCCCGTCGTATTGCTCTCGGCGACGTTGCCAGCGGTGCGGCGTCAGGCGCTCCTCGCGGCCTATGCGCGTGGCGCACAATGGCCTGCGCCAGTCGTTGAACAGTGCGACTATCCACGGATCACCTCCCTGCTCGGCCCGAATGTGGCCAACAGCGCACCTGTAGACGTGGACTCGAAGGCCCAGCTGCCCCATCCACTGCGTCTGCGCTGGGCGCATGCGGCGCTCCCGACGCGCCCAGGCGAAGCGTTCCCGCTCGCAGATGCGCTGCGCGAGGCGCTGAGTGAGGGTGGCTGTGTCGCCATCGTGTGCAACACCGTACGGCGCGCGCAGGATCTCTTCGAATCGCTTCAGTCGGCCTGCGCTACCTGGCCAGCCGAGGCGCGTCCAGCGCTGGCGCTCTTCCATGCGCGCTACCCCTTTACCGCCCGCCAGCAGCGAGAAGCGCACGCGCTCAGCGCGTTCGGTCTGACTGCAGCAGGCGAGCGAAATCCACAGCGTCCTGCGCGCACGATCCTGGTAGCGACCCAGGTGATAGAGCAAAGTCTCGATCTCGACTTCGACCTGATGGTATCTGACCTTGCCCCCGTCGATCTGCTGCTTCAACGCGCTGGGCGCTTACACCGTCATCGCCAGAACGACCACTTTCGCCCCGCGCTTCTGCGTCAGCCTGAACTCTGGATTGCCCAACCAGCGGGTGAAGTCGGCGGCAGCTCAAGCGCGGACAAGGCTGAGGGCATGGGTACACCCTTGGATCCCACCTTTGAGGGCGCCGACGAATACATCTACTCCCCACACATTCTGCTGCGCACCTGGTACGCGTTGCGGCAATCAGACGTCATCCGGATTCCCGAAGACATCGAGCGACTGATTGAAGTCGTTTATGCCGAGAACAGCCCGCCTCCGATAGACGCAGGCGCGTCGTTCGCGGCGCGCTGGATCACTACTCGTGAGCGCGATCTGCGCGCGGTACAGCAGGCTCGCAGCAAGGCGCAGGCCGCGCTGATTCTGCCACCGTCGGACGCCATGCTCTTCTACGACACAGGCAGAAACCTTGAAGAGGACGCGCCGGAGGTCCATCGCTCACTCCAGGCCCAGACACGCGATGGCGATCCCAGCCTCCAGGTCGTGCTCCTCGATGCCGTTGCAGCCGCAGCCCTCCGACGCTCGCAGCCTCCAAGCCTTGAAGAAGCGCGTGCGCTGCTCGGCCAATCCCTGTCACTCTCCCATCGCGGACTCGTCAACGCGCTGCTCGCCGATCCCACGCTCGCGCCTCCCAGTGGATGGATGAAGACGCCATGGCTGCGCCATCACCGTCTGATCACGCTCGATGCGCACAACCAGGCCCGTGTCGATGGCGCTCGTCACGTCTATACGCTCACGCTCGACGCAACTCTCGGTGTAAAGATCGAGAGCCGCAAGAAAGCTGGACAGGAGTAGAGAACGCGCCACTACCGCATGCCTCGCATGCCTCGCATGCCTCGCATGCCTCGCATGCCTCGCATGTCACCGCACATGACGGCTGTACGTGCCGAGAACGGCCCGGCGCGACTGTGTCGTCATCCCTCAGGAGGTTCCTGACCAATGCCAACGTTTAATCTGGTTGATGAGCCATGGATTCGCTGCGTCCCACGTGACGGTGGCGCGCCCAGGGCGCTCAATCTGCGCGATGCCCTGGGCGAGGCGCACCGTCTGCGCGAGATTGTGGACGACTCGCCACTCGTCGTTGTCGCTCTGCACCGGCTCCTGCTCGCGATCCTGCATCGCGTCCATGCAGGGCCTGCTACCGTCGCGCACTGGCGGACGATTCGTGATCGAGGCGAATTTGACAGGAGTCGCCTCGACCTATACCTCACCACATGGCGCCACCGCTTCGACCTCTTTGACCCGGAGCGCCCATTCTATCAGACACCCCAGATGCCCGGCGTCAACACGGTCTCGGTCGCGAAGCTCGCGCATGAGAAAGCCAGTGGCAACAACATCACGCTCTTCGACCACACGATCCCTGAGACAGGCGCGCTAACCCCCGCCCAGGCCGCGCGCTACCTGATCGCCTTCCAGGCCTTCGCGATTGGCGGCGGCGTCTCTCAGCCATTCAACCTGAGCGATGCGCCACTCGCACGCGATTACACCGTCCTTGTGCGCGGCCGGACGCTCTTCGAGACACTCCTGCTCAATCTCGTGCGCTACGACTCAGAACGGCCAATTGGCTGGCTGACATCTGATGACGCGCCCTGGTGGGAACAATCGAATATGCGTACGCCCGCACAGAACGGTACCCCACCCGACGGCTATTTGGATTACCTAACGTGGCAGAGCCGACGCATCCATCTCATCGCAGATGAGGCATCTGGACTCATTCGCGAGTGCCAGATTCGTCAGCAATACAAACTCAGCATGGATGCGCGCGATCCCTTCAAAGCCTACGTGGACAGTAAGGACAAGGGGGTATTTTCGCGCCGACTATCCGAGCAGCGCGCGATCTGGCGCGACAGCCACGCATTACTCGATGCTGCGCAGTCCAGCAGTTTCCGCCCCGCCATCTTCGACTGGCTCGCTGAGGCGCTCGCGTCCGGCATTGGCAGACAGCGCAGCCAGACCGCACAGTGCGACTTCGACGTGTTGGGATTCCTCAATGATGGCGCGCAGGCGACAGTGATTCTCTGGCGCCACGACCATTTACCGCTGCCACTGAACTACCTGACAACATTAGAGTTGCGCAATCGCTTGTACGAGGGCCTTCGCCATGCCGAAGAGGTGGCGCTACTTTTCACCCCCACGTTCGCCAAAGGGAAAGCGCTCAACTCCCAGAACCCCAACGGCTCAAAGGGCGTCAAATCGTATCCACGTCCACTCTATCGGCTTGCCGAGGAGTTGCTACGGGGAATAGGCCTCTCATCTATCACGACTGAGAGAGATGTGAAACCTGAGCTTGTCAGAGAGATGGTCAAGCGATTCGACGCCGAACGCATCTATTGGGCTGCGCTTGAGCCGCGCTTTCGCCACTTCATGGTCACCCTCGCAGAGCGTATGGAGGTCGCAGGGGCCGATGGGAGCATGGATACGTTGCTAGAGTGGTCACGGCAGGTAGAGGCATGCGCGAAAGCCACGCTCCAGACCACGCTCTCCGGGCTGGAAATGCGCGCGCGCACCGCCCGCGCCCGCGCGCTGGCTGAGCGTGACTTCACGTGGCAACTGCGTGATCTGGTTACCTCGTTCCGCACGCCGCTGGAGGACACGTCAACGCCAGAGCGCCCATCAGAGCGCGTGTCAGAGCGCCCATCTGCGATGGAAGTTCACGTCAGGACGAGACAGGAGGCAGACCGATGACAACCCCGCGCGCCGCAAGTTCCCAGAACGCGGCAATCCAGACGATGGCAGGAGCTGTTGACGACCGCTCAAACACCGGAGAGGAGGTGAACGCTTTTATCGCGCAACTCTTGCGACTCACGCCCGCCGAACACGATGCGCCACAGGAGAGGAGTCGGAAACGCGCCGCGCTTGCAGCGCTTCGGCGTGGGCTGGGCAAAGCGCCTGGCGCGGCGACCGAGATGCTTCCCTACATTGTCCCCATCCTCCCTGAGAATGCATATGGCTGGCGCGAACAGGCCTGTTACCTCGTTGCGTCGCTCTTTGCGCTGTACCGGCCTGAGCGCGGCGAACAGGTCGAGCCGAACTTCGGTGTAGCCTATCTTCGACTGATCGAAGCGACCAAGAGCGACAGCACAGAGCGTCGCTTCCTTGCGCTACTTGATGCTCCCAGAGACAGCCTGCCCGATCATCTGCGTCATGCCATCGGCCAGATGGCAGCGACCAATCGCCGCATTCCCATCGACTGGCGCTCCCTCCTCAAAGACATTCTCAGTTGGGATGCAGACGATCGCTGGGTACAGCGCAAGTGGGCCAAAGGCTTCTACACCGCCAGGACTATCAGAACCACAACGACCGATTCCGCGAACCACGACGCTCGGTAATGTCACCCACACTGATCAGTGGTGAAGGCGTAGCCGCATCTTGGCGAGCAAGCGCCTGTCATACCCATGGAGAGGAATCTAATCGTGCTCATCGAACTGCATCTGCTGCAAAACTTCGCGCCATCCAACCTGAATCGCGATGAGAATGGCGCGCCCAAAAACTGTATCTTTGGTGGCGCGACACGCGCGCGCATCTCCAGCCAGTGCCTCAAGCGCGCCGCCCGTGAAGCCTTCAGAACCGAACGACTGTTGCCGCGCGAGCGTCTCGCCGAGCGAACACTGCTCCTGGTTGGTGAAGTCGCCGACCGCCTGGCGGCTCGCGGGCGGGATCGGGTGACCGCTCGTACGGTCATTGCGGCGGCCCTGAATAGCCTGGGCCTCGCCGTGAAGGACGGCGGCAAGACCGAATATCTCCTCTTCCTCGGCTCCGATGAAATTGGACGCCTCGCTCACCTCTGCGATCAACACTGGAACACCCTGGCGACATTCGCATCCACTGCGACGACCGGCGCCGACGACGAGAATGGCGCCAAAGCGCGTAAGAAGGCCAGCAAAGAGGGGCTGCCATCTGAGCTGGTGAAGAGCTTGCAGGACAGCCTTGATGGAGGCAAAGCTGCCGATCTCGCCCTGTTCGGCCGCATGATCGCAAATAAGGCCGATCTGAATATCGAGGCGTCCAGTCAGGTTGCGCATGCGATCTCGACCCATCAGGTCGCTGCGGAGTTTGACTTTTACACCGCTGTGGATGACTTGCAACCAGACGAAGAGACCGGCGCGGGCATGATGGGAACCGTTGAGTTCAACTCCGCATGCTTCTATCGCTATGCCAACGTGGATCTCGACCAGCTCACCCACAATCTCGGCGGCGACCACGAGTTAGCGCTGCAAACGCTGGAGGCCTTCATTCAGGCAAGTGTAGAGGCCGTGCCATCTGGCAAGCAGAACAGCATGGCGGCGCAGAACCCACCGTCGCTGGTCATGGCAGTCGCGCGTGAGCGTGGTCTCTGGTCGCTGGCGAACGCATTTGAGAAACCTGTTCGCGCCCACGAGGGCAGCGGATTGATCGAGGCGTCTGTCCTGCGGCTCGATCAGCAGTGGCGCAAGCTCGTCACGATGTATAGCGTCAGAGGCATTCGCGCCGTCGGCGTCGTCTGTGATGACCTCGATGGCGGCGCACGCCTCGAGGCGCTACGCACAAACCGTGTAGGTTCAGTCGCCGCGCTCATCGCAGGCATGAAAGCCGCCATCACCGCTGGAGTCCTCGCATGACGCAGACGCTCTTGCTGCGCTTCTCCGGTTCCATGCAGTCCTGGGGAACACGCAGCCGCTTCCGCGACCGCGATACGGGGCTGGAGCCATCTAAGAGCGGAGTCGTCGGGCTACTGTGCGCGGCGCTCGGTCGGCCCCGTGAGCATCCCGTCGATGACATCGCCGCGCTGCGCATGGGCGTACGTGTCATGCGCCCCGGCGTAGTGCGGATAGACTATCAGACAGCGGGCGGATCACATCGCAAGGGGGAACGCTATGGTGTCGCACGCGCCGAGAATCCCGGCGGCGAAACCGCCATCTCGCACCGCGCGTATCTCGCGGACGCCAGCTTCCTGGTCGGGCTAGAGGCGATAACACCCGAGCAGGAGCGCCTGGCGCAGACGCTTAACGCTGCGCTGGCTGAGCCAGTCTGGCCGCTGTTTCTGGGGCGCAAGAGTTACGTGCCGGATATGCCGGTTCATCTGCCAGAGCGCGGGCCTGGCGGGCCAGGAGTACGCGCTGCCTCACTGGAGGACGCGCTGCGCGACGACTATTGGTGGGCGGGCGTCGATCCATCGGTGACTGAAGCGCGGCTAGTGCTCGAGTGCGCGCCAGGCGATCCCGATGCGGAGGAGCGCGCCGACTGGCCACTCTCCTTCGCCACGCTCGACCGGCGCTACATGACACGCTACGTAAAGATTATGTTCCTGCGCCGTCCAGATCCACCTGCCAGGCCTTCGGTCATCTGATAGGCGCGACACTGATTCTCACAAGACGGTTGATTTCACGCTGCATTCGGCGGGACTATCGCGGACTGAGGCGTCTGCGCTCACAAACCACGCGCCCACGCAGACAGGCAGCCATGATGTTCTGCCCATCTCGCCATTCACCCCACCGGCCAGGGCGCTCAAACAGTTGGATGGCGAGACAAAGCTGTCCCG
>JAICSR010000224.1 GCA_025936795.1 Ktedonobacterales bacterium
CTCAGGAACAAGCCGCATTCTGTGGACGACGAGGAAGGAGCGCGCACGATGGAGCACGATGAGAACACGCCGACACCCGGCGCCCCCTATAATGACACGCCAGCGGCGGCGCCGGGTGGACATCGCACACTGTCGCGAGGACGAGCCGTGAGCGCCATGAGCGCCGTGAGCGACAGCGCATCCAGGGCACGCACGTAAGCAGCCGGGCGCCGCGCCGAGTAGATGGAATAGATGGACAGCGAGTAACGTGGAATGACGCAAGGAAATGCTGCTGATGCGGCTCGCGCCGAGCGCCGCGATGATGGCCGCGAGGGCGCCAACCATACCAATCAGACCGACCACGACGAGCGCGGGAATGATCAGCGCGGGAGCAGCGGTGGTCGCGCCGACGGAACGATTGCCAGCGATGCGCTTCAGAACGCCTTTCACCGCACCCTGCAGGAGGGTGAGGAGCGACTGGGGCGCAGCTTGCCGGCGCTGCTGGCGACGGGCATGGTCGGCGGCATTGACGTAGGGACGGGTGTGCTGGCGCTGCTGCTCGTGCTGACGCTGACCGGCAGCGAGATTGGCGGCGCGCTGGCGTTTGGCATCGGCTTCATCGCGCTCAGTCTGGCCAATAGCGAACTCTTTACCGAGAACTTCCTCGTTCCCATTGCGCCAATCGTCGCCCGGCGCGCGCGCGTCCGCTCGTTGCTGCGGCTGTGGGGTGGCACGCTGGCGATGAATCTCGTCGGCGGCTGGATCATCACGCTGATCGTCATCGTCGCGCTGCCAGAGACACGCCCGGTGGCCATCACACTCGGCGAGCGTTTCGTCACGAGCGGCGTCAGCCTGACCTCGTTCGCCAGCGCCGTGCTTGGTGGCGTCATCATCACCCTGATGACCTGGATGGAGCGCAACACCGATTCCACCATCTCCAAGATCATCGCCGCCGAGATCGCTGGATTCCTGCTGGCGGCGGGCCACCTCAACCACGCCATCGTCGCCTCACTGGAGATGTTCGCGGCGCTGCATGCGGGCGCCACCTTTGGCTACCTCGTGTGGCTGAAGCTGCTGGGCTGGGCCGTGCTGGGCAATGTGATTGGCGGCGTGCTGTTCGTCACAGTGCTGCGTCTCGTGCAGGTCGGCGTGCAGACGATTCAGGCCGAGGGCCATCGCGCCCGCCAGGAGCGTCCCAATGTCGACATCTAACGCCTGAATCCAACGTGGTCCGTGTCGTTGCGCCCACTCTCAAAGGGCGAGGAGCGTCCGGAAAGCCCCTCTCCCGCCGCAGCGGGGGAGGGGTTGGGGAGGGGGGCAGCCAGTTCGCCACACGACTCCGCACGACTCTGACCGCTAGCCCTTCGGCGCGACGCCTGGCGTGTACCACGAGAGTGTCACTTTGGCCGTGCAGTGATCGGGAACCACCACATAGCCGGCGTACATCGCGCGGTCGGGCAGGTCGCTGGTGGTGTTGGGCGGCGCGCCAACGCGGTCATTCGCCCAGGGGGTATGGCCGTCTGAGCCAAACTCGTTGGGCGACTGTGGACCTGGCTGATAGTCGCCCGCCGGGCAGACCAGCTCGCCGTGCGGGTAGGGGTTGGCCGAGCAGGCGGGGACTCCGGCGAACATGGCGGGCGGCCCCGGCGGCGTGGGCGTTGGCGATGGGGTCGGCGTCGGTGTTGGGCCTGGCGTCGTAGTGGGCGATGGCGTGGGTGTCGGCGTTGTCGTGGCTGTAGTAGATGTAGGGTTGCTGTAGCCGCTATATGGCCCCCAGCAGAGCGCCTTCCCGGTGTCGAAGCCATCGCCGCCCAGCAACTTTGATTGTGGTGGCACATAGATGCGCAGGTAGTCGCGGTAGGTCAGATAGCCATAGACCTGATTGTAGGTGTAGTTGGCGCTGAACGTCATCGTCAGATGGTGGGTCGCGCCGCCTTTGGTGTCGAGCTTCACGTTGTCTTGCTGGGTCACCTTGACGAAGCTGGTCGCCTTCGAGACGCTGACATTCGACTGCACCAGCAGGAAGCCGTCGGTCGCGGGCGCTGTGTTGACGGAGCCATCCACATGCAGTTGCGTCAGCAGCTTCTCGGCGCCGGGGTCGGCGAAGTAGACCTCCAGGTCTTTCGAGCGCATGTCGAGCAGCATGCGCGTGGCGAGCGGCGCCAGTTGGCTCACTGGCAGCGCTTTGACCCGCTCCTGCAAGAGCTGGCCGACGAGCTGAGTGAACCGCTTGCGGCTGGAGGTGCTGTTGTCGCCAGCGGAGAGCTTCTTCTCTTTGGCGATGGCGACGGGGTCCTGCTGATAATAGTGAAGCTTGGCCTCCAGATTGTCGGCGGTGATCGTCTCGCCGTAGAGCGGAATCTGGATCGGTCCGGTGACGCGCAGCACGTCTTCGATGGCGATCGGCGAGACATCAATCAGCCCATCCACCTGCTGCCCGCTCTCATGCTGATAGACCGAGGTGACGAGGCGCGCATCGGTCGGGAAGTCGGCGGAGAGGTTCGAGTCGCGCAGGCCCCAGTTGCCAAATGGCCACCACGAGTTGTAGGGCGCAGGCGGACGACGCCCGAAGATCCAGCCATTCGAGAGGCAGCCGGTTAGATAGTCGAGGCAGTTGACATCTTGCAGCGAGAAGGGCGCCATCTTGCCGTCGTCGAGGGTCAGCACGCCATACTGCCCGGTAAAGCCGCCAGTGGCGCGCATCTCGCCACGGTCGAGCGTCTGCACGAGGAAGTTGCGGGGTTTATCAACGCCGAGCAGCCAGCCAGCCACGCCAATCAGGCTGCTCGCCTGGGGCAGCAGCGCGTTCACCTGGGGCAGCAGCGGCGTGAACTCCTTAAAGAGCGCCTTCTGATGCGCGCTCAGTGGCAGCGCGTTGACATCGACTGAGCCGAGGCGGCTCGTGGCGTCGCTCAACCTGGACGCCGCGACGGTCATCGCCTCTTGCAGCGAGGTGATGTCCGCTGCGGTGATGAGCTTCTGATTGCCTGACAGCAGCGACGAGGCGCCGTGCAGGCGAGTGAGCAGCGGCGTGGCCGCGCCCAGCAGCGCCAGGCCGGCCTGCGAGACATCCACGCCGACGTGGGCCAGCGACTGCGCCGCGCGTAGGTCATCGCCCGCTACCGGCAGCATGGCGGCCATCGCCAGGGTGACATCAGGATGATCGAGCTGGTCACTCAGGCTCTGGAAGTCGGTCTCCGCCGCGCGCAGGTCTTGCTGCGCCGCCGCAATGCGCGCCGGATCGGGAATCATGCCCGATGTCTTGCCGTTGCTCGTTCCACTGGTCGCGGTGACTGTGGGCCCTGGAACGCTGGCTGTGGCGCTCGGCGTCGGCGCGGTCGCAGGAGCGGTCGTCGAAGCGGTCGGTGTGGGGGTGGGTTGACCACCAAGCGCGAAGTAGGTATTGGTGGCCAGCGTCGTCTTGAAGGTGACAGTCTTGTCGCCCTCAGATGCGATACCCTTGGCTGGTTGCACAGTCACCGTCAGCGGATAGAAGGTGCCGCCCTGCCGCTGCGCCAGATAGGTATAGGCGGGCTGCGACACGTCGGGGCCAGGGGTCGCCAGCAACATCTGCACCGAGGCGATCAGCGCGGCGGTGGTTCCTGAGCCGCCAGTGAGCGACGCGAGCGAAGCCGCCGACGAGGAGCCATTTGCATCGGAGCTGCTCTGTCCGGTCAGGTCGTCTTTCACGGCCAGCAGGTGCGCCAGCCCCGACTGCCCCAGCCCTTTGACGGTGGTGTAGTCATGCACGACGCTCAGCAGACCCAACAGCACAGGCGTTCCCAGGACCAGCAGCAGCGACAGCGCGATCAGCGCCGCACGTCGGCCTTTCTTGCCGCCCGCCCGGTTGCCGGTGTTCTTGCCGGACCGCTCGCCCGCCTGACGGATGGCGCGTAGCCGACGCGCGAAAGCGGCGGTGGGGCTGGCAGGGGCAGCTGGCGTGGGCAGCGGCATGACAGCGGTTGGCTCATCACTCAGCGAGTCGGACGCCGCGTGCGCATCATCCCACGGCAGCGCGGCGAGCGGTGTGAGCGGCGCAAACGGCTGCGACGGCGCCACCGTCGGCATAATCGGCGGCTCAGCAGGCGGCGTCTCCAGCGGCGTGACTGGCTCGCCGTCGGATGGCGCGGATGACGCGGTATTGTCCTGCCAGGCCGCTGGTTGCTCGTGATAGTCCGGCTGCGCTGGCTGTTCTGGCTGCGCTGGTGGTAGGTCGTCCATGCTCTCATCCTTTTATACGAGCGCTCGCATGGTTCTTCACATGCAGGCCCGCTCATCGTGACCGTGTGATGGATCGAGCTCGCCAGACAGCAGCGTCTGCAGCGTCATCCAGCCGACATCAGATACAACGAACATCTGCGAGGGCGTGAACATTCCCGCCATACAGACGACGCCAACTGAGGCTCCGGTTGTTCCAACACAGGACCTCTCGGCTATGCTTTGGCTGCGCTCAGACGTTGCCTGCTCGCGTCGTCGTGGTCGCCTATGGTGATGATTGGTCCAGCATACCAAGCGTTGGCCGAGCGGGAGTGTGGCGCGCCTCACACTTCGCCATGCGCCAGGACAAATGGCGCAGCGCGCGGCGGTGAGAAGCGGGTGGGCGTGGGCTAATCGAGCCGTTCGCATGGCTTCAGCGTGAGCGCGCCGCTGGCGGCGTCGCGGCCAGGCGCCTGGTGGGTGGGCAGCCTGGCCTCCATCTGGTCGTAGCGGTTGACGCGATAGATGATGGTGGAGAGGACCCAGCTCAGGATGAAGATAGCGATGATGCCAACGCCGATGTAGCCGAAGTTCTTGCCATCATTGCCAGCGCTGAGGAAGTTCACCAGGTCCCAGAGGCCGCCCGAGAGGTTGAGCTGGCCCTGCACGACGCTGAGCAGCTCCAGCCCACCGACGAGCAGCGCGACGATCACCGAGACGAGTGTAATGCTGATGTTGTAGAACAGCTTGCGCACCGGATTGACGAAGGCCCAGCCATACGCGCCCAGCATCATCACGCCGTCGGTCGTGTCGGCCAGGCTCATGCCAGCGGCGAAGAGCAGCGGCAGCAGCAGCACGACGTAGAACGGTACCTGCTGGGTGGCGAATCCGCTAGTAGCGGCGAGCAGGCCAACCTCAGTCGCCGTGTCGAATCCCAGCCCAAACAGGAAGCCAATCGGGTACATCTTCCAGCTTGCGTCCACCGTCTTGAAGAGGTTGCGGAAGATGCGCGCGAAGAAGCCGCGTTTGTTCAGGTAGTCGTCAATCGCGTCGCCATCATAGACGCCGCCGTTCGTCACCTGCCGGAACGTGTGGACGATCTCGACCAGGATGACCAGATTCATCACGGCGATGGCCAGCAGGAAGAACGCCGAGACGCTCGTGCCAACCAGTCCGCCAATCACCTTGAGCGATGAGTCCCCATGCTGGAGGTCGTTCCTGATGAAGACCGAGCCAAGCGCGATCAGCGCCGCCATGATGAAGACGACGGTCGAGTGGCCCAGCGAGAAGAAGAGGCCGACGGCGACGGGTTTTTTCCGCTCCTGCATCAGCTTGCGCGTCACGTTGTCAATCGCCGAGATGTGGTCGGCGTCTACGGCATGGCGCAGGCCGAAGCCATAGGCGGGCAGCGCGACCGCGAGCATCAGCGGATAGCGCGCCGCCGCGACCAGCGTGAGCGCCCAGAGGATGATGTTCACCCCGATCAGCAGCGCGTAGGCGCCGACGACTTTGCGACGCAGGCCAGGGGTGTTGTCACTCAGCACACGTCGAAGCGCGAGCATGCGGATACTCCCCTTGCGGTGTGTCTCCATCCAGCGCCGCCCGGCCAGCGTCCTCGCCAGCGTCCACCACGCGCGGCCACACGCAGCGCTGTTTCAGCAGCGCACGCTTCCCTGATTGTAGCGGACAGATGCGTTGTACAACAAGACACGCCTGCATGCAATCACATCTGCAAAGATTCGCAAATAGAAGGCCAGCCGAGGAGCGGGGTGGCGCCGGATAGTGCGTGCGCCCGCAGATTCAAGCTCGCCCAAGCGCACAGAGAGACCCGCCGCAACCTGGGCGGGCGCGACGGGTCTCTCTGTCTGTGGCGCGCCCTCACTCCCTGGCTCGCTCTCCCTACGGGAGAAGTGGAATCTGGCTCCCCTCTCCCGCCGCAGCGGGGGAGGGGCTGGGGGAGGGGGCTAGCGCTGCGTTAGCGCGTGGGCAGGCTCGCCTCGATCTGCTGGATGTAGGACGGGCTGCATGCGCTGGCTGGCTGATTATTGGTCAGCTTGCAGATCATGGCCGTCTGATAGTTCGCCGTGCCGACGATGGCTTTCGTCGAGGCGCTGTTCGGATTGTTGAGTTGCGAGGCGATCTGCTGCCACGACAGGTTCGCCAGCATCAGCGGCTGATAGGGGCCAGATGTCGTCACATACTGGTCGCCATAGCTCAGAAAGGGGATGCCGCCCTGCTGACTGGTGTAGGGCGTCGTGTCATATGTGCTGAATGACTGGATCGCCTCAGTTGGCGGCGTGTCGAGCTGCGCCTGGTTGCGGTCCTGCGTCTCGGTCGCACTGAATACGAGATACTTGCTCGTGTAGGTCGCGCCCTTGAACGAGAACGTGGCCGTATTGGGAAAGCTATCGCTGGCGGTTGACTTCATCAGCGTCAGCC
>JAICSR010000223.1 GCA_025936795.1 Ktedonobacterales bacterium
GCGCCAACCGGGCAGTCCGGGTTGGGATGATGGTGCATCGCGAGCAGATGGCGCTCATCCACCGCGCGAAAAATGTCGCGCAGGGTGATCGCATCAGGCGCGTGGCGCAGCCGCCAGCCACCACTTGCGCCCGGCTGCGACTCCACCAGCCCGGCGCGGTGCAAGTCGCCGAGGATGCGCCGCAGGAAGGCGGGATTGGTGTTGACGCTGCTCGCCATCGCGGTCGAAGTCACCTGAGCGCCCTCGGCCAGCGCCAGCAGCGTCAGGATGTGGATGGCGATGGCGAACTGCGTATTTGCGCGCACTGCGCTACTCCTCTCATCACCTCGTCGGCTGTATCTGTAACTATTGTAGTAACAGAAAGGCGTGCCATGTCAAGGTGGCGCTGGCGAGGGTGGCGCTGGCGGTTGATGATGCTCCATCTTTGTAGGGCAAAATAACTGCGGGTCTCCATCATCACTCCGGTAGATCGGGTCGGCAAGCGCATCATCGCCTCTGACGTGGCCTACGACCGGCAGCCAGAGCGGCTGCCGGTCCTGCTCAACACCGCGCCATCCGTCGCTCGGTACTCCCCCCAGTTGGCCGACTGGAAGCAGCGAGCCGAAGCGCACAGGCTCTGTAACCCTCCAGCGTAGGTCTACGGGGGTAACTCATCTCTCGTCCTGACAAGTATGGCCATCCATTCATTGAGTGATGGTGAAGCTGGAGGGAGCAGCGTGGCGACGGTCTTCATCTGCTATCGGCGGGCAGACGCACCCGCGACGACTGGACGCATCTACGATCACCTCGTGCAAGCGTTCGGGAGTGAGTCTGTCTTCAAAGATGTTGATTCTATCCCCGCTGGGGCTGATTTTTCCTCACACATCCAGCGCATATTGCGGCAGGCCACGGCGCAGGTGGTCATCATCGGGCCGCGCTGGCTGGATATCCGCGACGAGGCCGGGCAGCCACGGCTCCAGAACCCCGACGACTTCGTGCGGCAGGAGATAGAGACCGGGCTGGCCAGTGGTATCCCGGTGATTCCGGTGCTGGTGGAGGGGGCCACGATGCCGCCGGTGCAGGCGTTGCCCGCATCGCTTGCTCCCCTGACACGCTTGCAGGCGGTCAATATCCGCTTCGATCCGGATTTCAGCGCCGACGTGCGCCGCCTCATCACCGCGATTGAGCGCGTGGATGCGAAGGCCTGTGGGACCACAGCCAGGCCGAGTGTATCACCGACTGGTAACGCGCAGCCCTCCAGGACGAGAGGGCGCGGCTGGTTGTTCGGTAGCCTCCTGGTGGGGCTGGCTGTGCTCCTTGTCGTGCTGGCGACCACACATGGCATATTCCAGTTCTCGCCCATCGGTACGGTATCACGCACGCCCTCAGCGACAGCGACAGCGATGGCCACACCCATCACCGGAGCTATCTACCTGAACGCGCTCGCCGAGCCAGCGAGCGGCTGGACCATGGACGCGCGTTGCAAGTTCATCAGCGATGGCTATCACAACGATTACACGGCTGGCGCGCAGGATACCGCCAGCGCCTGTTACGGTCCGGTACAGGTAAAAGACGCCGTTATCGTAGTGGATGCGCAGTTGATCTCAGGCCCGCTGGATTTCGGCTATGGCGTCGTGTTCAGGAGCGACACCCATCATAGCGAATATGGCTTCCTCATCTCCT
This sequence comes from Ktedonobacterales bacterium, assembly GCA_025936795.1. Lineage (GTDB taxonomy): Bacteria > Chloroflexota > Ktedonobacteria > Ktedonobacterales > JADMIN01 > JAKAIY01. The sequence goes on from JAICSR010000223.1 coordinate 1,663, forward strand.
CAGATGGCCACTGGACCACATACACACTGGTGAACAACCAGCTCACCCGCATCATCAACTGGACGGTCACATCGCACGTTCACCAGAATAAGGGCGCCCACAACCTCCTGACCGTGTATGTCAAGGGCGCCCACATGAACTTTTTCGTGAATGGGATGCTGGTAGGGCAGGCAGACGACGACACCTTCAGCAGCGGCGGCGCCATTGGCCTCACTGCCTCTGCTGGGCAGAACGTCGTCTTCGCCAACTTCAGCGTCACCAGCGCCTGAGCTTGCAGCGGAAAGGCGGCGCCGCTCGTCGCTCCCTGGCTCCTCCGGGCTGGATAGGCGCGAGGAGTTCCCCTGGGAGCTAGCGCTAGGCAACGCGCGCCAGGCCAGCATTCCCCTCCTTGCTGCTCGTTGGCGTCGGCGAGCAGCAGCGGCGGCTGTTCAAGCTCGGAAGCCACGCGCATGGCCAGGGCGAGGAAGCGCGTGGTAGAATGGCAAGCCGTCTTGCGCGCTCACACTGGACGCGCGAGGCTATGCGGCGGGCTAGGCATAAGCTGTGGCGTGAGGAGCGAACGAGAGCGATGTCAGAGCCGGAAGCGCGAGCGCTCATCTCCTCCCCGCCGCCGAAGCGTAGCGCGCTGCAAGCCTTCAGCTCGCTGCGCCAGCGCAATTTTCGCCTATTCTGGTTTGGCCAGATGATCTCGCTGGTTGGAACCTCGATGCAGGGCATCGGGCAGGCCTGGCTGGTGCTGTTGTTGACGCATAGCGCGCTCCAGCTTGGCCTGGTGGGCGCGCTGCAATCGCTGGGCGTGCTGCTCTTCTCGCTGATCGGCGGGGTCTTCGCCGACCGCTGGCCCAAGCGGCGTGTCCTGCTCATCACCCAGGCGCTGGCGATGGCGCAGGCGTTTGCGCTCTGGGCCCTGGTCGCCAGCGGGACGATTCAACTCTGGCATCTCTATGTGCTGGCGCTGCTGCTGGGCCTGACGCACAGCCTGGATGCGCCCACACGCCAGGCGTTCGTCGTGGAGATGGTGGGGCGCGATGACCTGCTCAACGCCGTCGCGCTGAACTCCTCACTCAGCAGCCTGGCGCGCATCGTTGGCCCTGGCATCGGCGGCGTCATCATCGCCGCCAGCAGCGTGAGCGCGCTGTTTCTGCTCAATGCGCTCAGCTTTCTCGCTGTGATCGCAGGGCTGGCGCTCATTCGCAGCGACGAACTGCACGCGCAGGCGCGCCAGACCATCGCCGAAGCGCAGAATGTCTGGCGCAGCCTACGCGCGGGTCTCGCCTATGTCTGGGCGACGCCAGCCGTGAGCATCGTGATTGTCGTCGTCGGCCTGGCGCTGCTCTTCGGCTCGAACTTCACCGTCCTGCTGCCGCTCTTTGCGACGAATATTTTGAACATCGGCGCGCAGGGCTTCGGCTTCCTCTCCGCCGCGTTCAGCGTCGGCTCGCTCAGCGCGGCGCTCTGGCTGGCCTGGAGCAATCAGCAGGCGACCGTGCGCCGCGTGCTGGTTGGGGCGCTGGTCTTCGCCGTGGTCGAGGCGTTGTTTGCGGTCTCACACAGCGTGCCACTCTCGCTGGCGCTGATCGCGGGTGTGGGATTCGCCGAGACCTCGTTCGCCGAACTAGCCTTCACCATGCTGCAACTGGCGCCGCCCGACCACCTGCGCGGGCGCGTCATGAGCGTCTGCATCCTCTTCTTCGATGGCAGTGTCCCGCTGGGTTACCTGCTGACAGGCTGGCTTGCCCAGCGCTACGGGCCATCGCCCGCACTGCTGATCTGCGCGCTGCTCTGTCTGCTGATCGCGTGCGGCGGCTGGCTCTGGCGCAGCCACGCACTCAAGGGCGGCGCCGAGCCAGCCCCGCTCTAGATGCGGCGCCTCAAGAAGGCTGCTCAACCATCGAGCGTGGCAAGCGCGGCGTCTTCGGCGGCGTAGTCGAACTCGGCGGGATCATCCTGCGCGACGGGGTTGGCGCGCTCCCATGCCACCGTGCGGGCGTAGGCCTCAGCGGGTGGCGTAACCTCGCGATAGCCTAGCTCTGCGCGAATGCGACTGGTATCTACGATCAGGTTTTGCCGGGGGTCTATCCCGATGCGCATCGCCTCGGGCAGCCGCCCCGCAGGCAGCCGCACGATGCGCCCGCGCCAGCCCGCCGCCGCGCCAACTGCCTGCGCCCGCTCCTCCAGCGAGAGCGCCTGTGGCTCGCCGACGTTGTAGATGCGCCCGGCTGAGCGCGCATCGAGCGCCGCCAGCGCAATCGCATGGGCGACATCGTCCACGTAGCCGTGCGTCCAGCGCCAGTCGGCCTCCGCCACATCCAGCGGGATAACCGTGCGTCCGTCGTCCATCCGCTTGAGCAGGCTATGGAAGCGTCGCTGGCGGTCGTGCGGGCCAAAGACCGCTGGCAGCCGCAGCACGCTGCAGGGCAACTCCGGCGCGCTCATCACCACGCGCTCGGCGGGAATCTTGTCGTAGGTGTCGGCCCAGCGCATCGGGTCATCCTCGGCGCGCGGCTGGTCGCCGCGATGCGGGTAGGGGCGCTCGCGCAGGGGGGCGTCCTCGCTGAGCGGCGTCGGATCAGGCGGCCCTGGCTCATTGCCAATCCCGCGGCCAAACGCGCGGTAGACATCCTGGCTGCTGATGACAACTGCGCGTTGTGTCACGCCGCTCAGCGCCTGGGTGAAGTCCCGCGCCTGCGTCTCCTCCATCAGAATCATGTGAATCACCACGTCGGGCGCGAATTGCTCCAGCGCCGGGCGCGCCGCCGCCAGCGCCTCGCGCTCGCCGTGGATGTGCGCTACCCCCGCAGGGACGGCGCCCTCCGTCTGGCCGCGATGATAGACCGCGACCGCGTGGCCGCCCGCCAGCAGTTCGCGCGCCACCGCTGGCCCCATGAAACTCGTCCCACCAATCAGCAAGATGCGCATGATGTCTCCCCTCCTTTGTGCTGGCGTGTTGGCGCGAGGCGCAACCTCACCCCCTGCCCCCTCTCCCACAGGAGAGGGGAACGCGATTAGGCCGATCAGCGGTGGGCGAGGCGTTGCTCTCCCAACCGCTAAAGGACGACTCACGTTGCTCCGCGCGATTCCATTGACTAAGGCAAACTTGCTCCCCCTCTCCTTGCGGGAGAGGGGGCCGGGGGGTGAGGTTAGCCCACGCTACTTCGAGCGGGCCTTCCAGTCCTCCAACGGCAGCACCTCGTCCACGATGCCATACTCGCGCGCCATCTCCGCTGTCATGAAGAAGTCGCGCTCGGTGTCGTGGCGGATGCGTTCGAGCGGCTGGCCAGTGTGCAGTGCGACGATATCGTTCATCACGTCGCGGGTGTGCAGCAGGTCGCGCGCATGGATGTCAATATCTGTCACCTGGCCGCCCAGGCCGCCCTGCAAGAGCGGCTGATGCAAGTGTACCTTAGCGTGCGGCAGCGCGTAGCGTCGCCCTGGATCGCCCGCCATCAGCAGGATCGTGCCGAAGCTGGCCGCCAGCCCAACGCAGGTGGTGGCGACCGGGCAGCGCAGCGAGCGCATCGTGTCGTAGATCGCCAGCCCGGCCGTAATCACGCCGCCTGGCGAGTTGATGTACATGTTGATCTCACGGTCAGAACTCTCGCTGGCAAGGAACAATAGCTCCGCGACGATCAGGTTGGCGTTCTGGTCTTCGATCGGACCATTGACCAGGATGATACGCTCACGCAGCAACCGAGAGAAGAGATCGTAGGCGCGCTCACCGCGTGTCCCGCTCTCAATGACGGTTGGCACGATCAGGCTGGCGGCGACGCCCTGCGCCTGGGCTAAGGGGTCGTAGATGGTCATGGGACAGCTCCTCTAGGCCTGGCGAACGAAGTAGTAGACGATGGTGTGCGCTGCCTCACGCGCGCTGGGCGGCTGAACGGCCCCGGCCAGCAGCCAGCCCTCTGCGCCAAGCGCGCTCAGACGCTCATCGTCGAGCGGCGGCTCCTCGCGCAGGTCCACCGTGACGACGTGATACTCCCAGTGAACGCGGTCGGCGACTCGCTCGTACACGATTGGCATCGGCAGCGAGAATGGCTGCGCGGGCGGCTGATCAGCCAGCGTGCGCGGCACATACATCCAGAGCGACATGCGATACTCTCCCTTCAAGGCGCCAGAGCGGCGCGCGGCGGATCATCGTTCCCGCCCGCTGGCTCAGGCGCACAGGTCCATCGGTTCGGTCATGCTTGTACGATAGCGGCGCGCGTCGTAGAATTGAAGGCAAATCCGATGCTCCTGGCATACGTTGCGCTGCACATATGCTATGAGCATGCGCGGACAGGCGCGCCAGGCAGAGGCAGGCGCAGGGCGTGTCAGCGCGTTCGGCGCGCGCGTTTGGGTTGAGGGAGGCGATTCGCATGGACGATCTGCAAGCGGCGGTCGGCGTCGTCATCCGCCGGGAGCGCCGCGAGCGCGGCCTGACGCTGAAAGACTTTGCCACGCGCGCCATCATCTCGGTGGTCTATCTCGGCGAGATCGAGCGCGGCAAGAAATATCCCTCGCCGGTGACGCTCGAACGGCTGGCCGAGGCGCTCGACCTGTCCACATCCGACCTGCTGGAGCGCATCGCCATCGAGCTACGCGGGGTCGAGCAGCCGATCGAGGCGCGTCACATTGGCTTCATCGCGCCGCCACGCTCCGCCGACAGCGGCGCTCCAGCGCATGCAGGCGGGCGTGTCGTCAACCTGCTCTCCGCGCTGGTCGCATGAGCAGCGCGCCACCTCCATTCGATAAGCGCGACGACGAGCGCGACGACGAGCAGACAGCCGAGCGTGGCGAGCGCCTGCAAAAGTACCTGGCGCGCTGCGGGGTCGCCTCGCGTCGCCGCGCAGAGGCGCTGATCACTGCGGGCGCGGTCACGGTGAACGGGCGTGTGGCGCGCGAGCTGGGCGTGCGGGTGGACCCGGAACACGACGCGGTGCGGGTGCGCGGCGAGCGGGTGCGGCCAGCGCAAC
>JAICSR010000424.1 GCA_025936795.1 Ktedonobacterales bacterium
GACGCATCGGACGGACGCATCGGACGATTGAAGAAAGCGAGAATGCAGTTGTGTTTGGGAATCGCTAGAAACCCGGATCGCACCTGAGTCGATGGCTTCAATCCTAAGAGATCGAAAGCATGTCTGTCATATTCGCATGAATCGTCCAAGCACCTGAGCACAGTAGGAGGCTCTATCGAGCAATGGGTAATCATACATATGTATTGATATGCCAATGTACCAATGTTTGGCAGGAACAAACGTTTCAGCTTTTGAGCAATCTCGGCTCGCCATGACGCAAATAGCAGAGAAGCATAATTTGTAATTGAGAACCGATGCGTATAAGACAGTTGTCACTACACGTCAAACCAACGATAATAAACAGCATGCGAGATGCTCGCGAGGAACATCACATTTTTCCGAAAGGGGGTTGCCAGTACGATGGGATCATCGTCTCGACCTAAACTGCGCGGAAGCAATGACTTAAGCACGACGCAAGAGGAGGTGCAAGCTGATATGCCTTGGACTGATCCCGAATCACTCCAAGATGCTGCCGAACTGTGGCAATCGCTCGCCTCATTGCAGCAGGATGTAGCGACTCGCTTAGAGCAATTGGCTGGCGCCCAGCATGGCTTAACCAATCTGTGGGTCAGTGCAGGGGACCAGAGGTTGGCTGATGAGGCGCGGCAACTCGAGAAGACGCTCCGGGAACTCACGCGACTCGCACTTCACCTCGAAGGTCAGGCGCTGGAAAAGGTTGAGCGCGCTGTCGTCGCTGAAGCATCCTCTTTGCGCAGATCCAGCTGATGCGATAGCAGTGCAGCTTTTTGACGGGTGAAAGTCGGCGTCCAGGGGTACTCGATACAATTTCGTGCGATGCAGAGGGCTTGGCAATATGCCCCGTAGGGCATGACACCCTCTGGCATGGACTGCGGAGATGATGTCACACTGATGTGTGAGGTAATAGGAGCTATCTGACGATATCTACCATCAGGTGATTCTCGGCAGGTGGTCCTGCGAAAAGCACAATCAGGCGGGCCCACCTATGGCTGGCGACGCCTGCGTGGCACTTGAGGAGCCTGTGCGGAGGGCATCCTTGTGTGATGATGGGCGACGATGGGCGACGATGGGGGGATAGAGGAGATTCGCGCCTGAGCCTGGGCACTCACGATCGGCTGCAAGGTCCAGGACCGCTAGGGTGAGGAGGTGATCCTGGCGCGACTAGCCCTGATGGCCGAAGCATGTGAACAGTGGAATGAGACCGGGAGCGCCTACAGGGCCTGCCTGATGCTAATGACGCGGATGCAGGATGCCGTCAGCGAAGCGACGATCAAGTTGATCTTGAGGTGGCTGCTGATCGGAGCGATGCGATGATTGCAACAGAAGGCTGCGCAACGTTCCAGCGTGCATACACCGTACATCTAGAGTATAGTTTGCCACGCGCTGCGAAGGCGACAGCGCCAATGATCACCTTGGCCGAATGCAGCCCAAACCGTAGACGGTGGAGGCGTAGGGGCGAGTGGTGACGCGAACCAGCGAGGTGGGCATCGACGATCAACAGAGAGTGCTGCGCGGCGAGCCAATTGTGACGATCGAAAGCGCACGAGTGATGTCTGTGAAGGGGAGACGCCTTCGTCACACCCTATCTCCCATCCTCATTTTCGCTTGACGGCTGGCGGCGAGCCGATGTATACTTCACTTCGCTGTGGCGCGGACAGCGCACATCGGCGCCAGCGTCACTGCCCCCATGATCCTCGGTAGCTCAACGGTAGAGCAGGCGGCTGTTAACCGCAAGGTTACAAGTTCGAATCTTGTCCGAGGAGCCATCTGTGTTGCCCAGGCGCCCAGGTTGCAAGCATGCTTGCCGCCTGGGCGTCTTTCGTTGACTATCTGCGCGGAGGCCAGCGTCGGCCGCCGAGAGTGAACAGCGCGCGAGCGTAGCCTGAGCGACGGCAATCTGTCGTCGCTCAGGCTACGCTCGCGCGCCGAGACGTCCGCCGCTAGCTGCGCGCTTCGGCGCGTCTGCGGTCCTGGCTGTCCTGGCGATCCTGGCGGGCGTTGTCAGACTCCTGTGCGCCACGTGCGCGCTCGCCACCCTTGCGGCCAATCGCCGACATGTGCTCGCGATCCCGGCTCACTTCGACACCGCCCTTGCGCCCAGCCGTGCGCGCCTCTTCCGAACTGAAGATATGCGCCTTGCCGCGCTGATGGGCGATCTGGCCGCCCTTGCGCCCGGCCATGCGCGCCTCTTCCGAGTTAAACTCATGCGCCCTGCCGCGCTGATGTGAGGCCTTGCCGCCCTCGCTCGCAATCTCGCGGCGTCGCCGCTCATCCATCGAAGCGAATCCACGACGTTCATCACGGTCAGTCATGCTCTGATCCTCCCCTTCTCTGCTCTGCGCCCACTGCTCATTCAGCGGCGCCACGGTCACGCAGAGGCGCGCGGAGTCGCGCATTTTCGAGCCAGGCGCGCCACACAGGCGCCACATAGGCGCATGCGCCCGGCGCAACGTCAAAGACATGCGACCTCCATTCGCAACGATGGCGCCAATTCACGCCTGCGCAGCGGAGTGGGCGGGAGAGTGGGTAGAGCGGCGCCGCAGTCGGCGCAGACGAGTGAAATAGCCCATAGCCAGCGTATGCAAGGAAGAGTATGCTTGTCTGCGGACGATGCGTTGCGCGAACGCCAGCAGGCACACTGGCATGGCTATGGATGCGCTGGGAGAGATACAGATGGCGAATCAGGCAGGTGGACTGATCTGCGCGCACTGTCACCGGGTAAATGCGCCTGGCGTGCGCTACTGCGCGTACTGTGGCGAGCCGCTCGACCCAGCGCTGATCGCCGAGTTGCAGCGCCTCTATACCCTGCTCAACGAGTTGGACGCCCAGGTGGCGGCGGGCCAGGGCAGCGGCACGGTGCAGGCGCTGCGCGATACCCTCCGCGAGCGCTACCTCACCCAACGCGCGCCGCAGCGCCCGGCAGGCGCCGCAGCCGGAGTCGCCAGAGTCGCCGCGCCTGCGACGGTTCCGCTGGGCCAGCCCGTCGCCGCGCCCGCAGCCGCGCCCGCAGCCATCGCTACGCCAGCGACCGCCACTGCGTCTGTCGCCGCGCCCGCGCAGCCACATGGGCCCGTCTTCTCGTGGCGCGCATTCATCGCCGAGCAGGCCATCGCGGTGATGGCGTACCTGGGCGGCTTCCTACTGCTGATCGCCACCCTCACCTTCGAGGTCGGCGGCTGGCAGGCGTTGCCCGACATCGTCAAGCTGGCAGGCGTGCTGGCTGTCTACCTCCTCTTTGGCCTGCTGGGCGCCGCGCTGCGCCGCTCGATCAGCCTGCGCACGGTTGGCCGGGTCTACCTCGGCATCTTCGCGCTGATGACCCCGCTCGCGGCGCTGGCGGTCTATCGCTTTGAGCTACAGGCGCGCGGCTTCCCCATCGCAGGGATGATC
>JAICSR010000506.1 GCA_025936795.1 Ktedonobacterales bacterium
GCATCCCTGGTCGCATGTTGATGCGACGAGCATGATCGTCATGCGACAAATTGGCGTCTCTGAGATCGTGACGGCGGACCATCACTTCGCACAGGCAGGTTTCACCATCCTCCTGTAGACCAGCGGGTCGGTGGCGCGCAACCGAGCCTCGGCGGGGAGCGTAGTTGAAGGGCGGCGAGATCATCGCAGGTTCGTGAGCGCGCGCGAGGAGGAGACGACGATGGCGCAGCCGAAGCCTGCTCATCTGGGGTCAGCCTATGCGGCGCAGTTTCAGGATGCGACGGTAGCGGCGGCCTATCCCAAGCGGCCACCCTACCCGGCGGCGGTGTTCGATCTGCTGGCGTCGCTGACAGTGGGGCCACGTGTTGCGCTGGACGCTGGCTGTGGCACGGGTGACGTGGCGCGGCGACTGGCTCCGCGCATGGAGCGCGTAGACGCAGTAGACCTCTCAGCGGCGATGGTCGCGATGGGCCAGGGGCAGCCGGACGGCGACGCCAGCAACCTGCGCTGGCAGGTGGCCGCGCTGGAAGACGCCGCGCTTGCGGGGCCATATGGTCTGGCGGTGGCGGGCGAGAGCCTGCACTGGATGGATTGGGAGCGCGTTCTGCCACGTCTGCGCGGGGCGCTGGCCCCCGGCGCGTCGCTGGTGATCGTCGAGCGCGCCGAACTGCCCTCGCCCTGGTCGGCTGAGTTGTTGCGCCTCATCATCCGCTACTCGACCAACAAGCAGTTTCAGCCCTACAACCTGGTGAAAGAGTTGGAACGGCGCGACCTCTTCGCGCTGGTTGGGGCGCTCTGCACAGAACCAGAAGACTTCAGCCAGCCGGTTGACGCCTACATCGAGTCCATCCACTCGCGCAATGGCTTCTCGCGTGATCGCATGCCTCTTGAAGAGGCCGCCGCCTTCGATGCCGCCGCCGCCGCGCTACTCGCGCCCCACGCGCCGGAGGGTCAGGTTCCGCTGCGAATCGCCGCTGAGCTACACTGGGGCAGCCCGCTCGCGCCGATCAGATGAGACGGGGGGGCTGGCGGTTGAAACCGCGCCTCAAGGGCCGTTGGCCCACAAGACCTGCCTGCGCGGGTCCTCATCTCAACCCGACCTGGACCTGCGGAGGCAGGTCTTGTGGCGACCCGCAGGTCGCCTTCAGGCGCGGTTTTAACCGCCAGCCCCAGCCGCTACGAGGCAAGCTCCTGGCGGAGATGGTGGAGCTGATCGGCGGGGAGAATGTTGAAGCGAATGAGCAGCGACTCCAGGTCGTTCTCCATGCCGTTCGCGGCCATCTCCTGCTTGACCTGGCCGAGCGAGGCGATCTGCTGTGGGCTGACGAGTCCGCGGCTCACCAGCAGCGCGGCCAGCAGCTGATCGGCGCTGAGGAATCTGAACATCACAGCAAGCTCGCCAAGCTTGCGTGGCATACCTGCGCTGGAGAGCATCGCCTGGATGCCGCGCAGCGTTTCGAGCTTGTTGGGCGTCAGCAGCGCGCCCTCCACCAGCACGCTGCCCAGCGCTGTCTCGGTCGGAGTGCGTGATTGCGCCAGCGCGTGCGTGTCAATCGCGGAAACGGGGGCCGCGACGGTGGCGGTTGAGCGCTCATACACATCCGGCGTATGCTGTGGCGTCTCCTGCGCATCGTAGGGCGCGGCGTCGAAGTCGCGCTGCGCAGGCTGGCCGCCAAATGCGCCGCTGGGGTTGCTCTCCGGGTTGCCGCCGAGATTGCCACTGCTGACCCTGGGCGCATCCCACGGGCGCTCCTGGCCGGTATTGTACCGTGGCGCCGATGTGCGGCGCAGCGCATCGGGCGATGCGGCAGCCCATGCGCTTGCTGGCTGCTGGAAGGCGTCTTCTGAGAGCGCGCCAGTCTCCATCTCGCTCTCACCATCCGGCGGGGTCCAGGCATCCTGGAACACAGGCGCGCCGGGTGTAGGGGGCAGACTGTAGCCGCCCACCGGAGTCTGCTGCCCGCCAGCATACATGCTCTGCACGCCGGGATCTGAGCCAAGGCTGTCGGGGCCGGCGTCTGGTGTGCGCCAGTCGGGCCAGCCAGCGAAACCGGGCGCGGCGGCGACGTAGCCACCAGAGCCAGCTCCCCAGGACGGCGGCCCGCTCGGCTGCGAGAACCCTGGCGCCGATGGACCCGCGTGCGCGCCTGGTCCCCCCGGCCCGAATGGCCCTGCTGGCCCGAATGGATTGATCGTCTGGCCAACACCGTGCGCGAACGGTGAGGGCGACATCGGTGGCGCGGACGGCGCGCTGGCATCTTGCGCGAAGGGATTGCTGCCGTAGGGCTGCGCGAAGGGCGAGGTCACGACATCGGGGGAGAAAGGATTGGCGGCGGTCGGGTGGGCGAATGGGCTGGCGCTGGCATAGGAACCGGGCTGCGCAAAGCCAGGCTGGCCGTAGGGCTGCGACTGCGGCGCAAAGCCGCCCTGCGGCGGGAATCCACCGTGCGCGTACATGCCTTCAGGGAACTGCTGCTGCTCCATTGGCGCGCCATACTGCGGCGACACAGGCGCGCCGAATCCCTGCATTGGCGGCATGGACGGTGATGGCGGGA
>JAICSR010000439.1 GCA_025936795.1 Ktedonobacterales bacterium
CATGGGCATCATCGGGGCCATCCTGGAGGCGATCTTCCGCCGCTTCATCCCGGAGGAGTCGAAGGTTCGCCGTGACAGCGCGTACCGCGCAGCAGGACGATACTAGCGGCAAACAGGTGTGGCCCCCTCCTCAACCCCTCCCCCGCTTTGCGGGAGAGGGGCTTTTGCAATGTCCTTCTCTTGCTACGATGGAGGCGGGGGCAGCTCAGTCGAGCGCTGTGCTAGCTGGCGCAGGCGCGACGCCGATGGGCGCAGGCAGCGCGCCCGCCTGCCGGAGCCAACGGCCCAGTCGCAGCCAGCCCACCAGCCACACGCCATAGAACACCACCGCGCCAGCCACCATCCCCGCCAGACCAGGCGCGCCAGTGTTGCGCAGCAGCGATGGCGCGCCCATATCGGTGAAGAAGTAGTAGAGCATGCCGACGACGCCCATCAGCAGGAGCATGCGCGCGGCGGCTCGCAGCGCTGGCTGACGTAGCGCCAGCAGGCCAGTCACGACCAGCGCCAGCCCCAGCGCCGGATAGGCCAGATAACTCGCATCATACGCATAGGCGTTCAACTGTGGATTCACGACCGACCTGGCCGAGAGATTCACTACTGTGGCCGCTCCCAGCTGCTGCACGCCAATCTGCGAGTTGTACGTCCAGTACATCGTCGCCGCGATCAACGTGAGCAGGATCGCGATAGCAAACGCGCCGGGAATCCAGATGAGCCAGCCAGTCTGCCTGGCCAGCCAGGTGTAGAGGCCGACGAAGCCGACAATGAAGAACAGCCAGCCAATTGGCAGCACCATCATGACACTGAATGGCGGCTCGCCGCCTGCCAGATGCATGGGCGTGACCGACGCGGTAGCCACGATGGGGCCGATGATCCACAGGACGATGCCAACCAGGCTGACCAAACCAGTCGCACGATAGAGCGCAGCAGGCGCTCGCGTTACCTCCGGTGTCATCACGCTCTCCATTCGTTCAGCCAGCGCCGTCACGATCAGGTCGCCCAGCGTGATGCGCCAGACGTGTCCCAGCGCCAGCGCGCCGCCCTCACGGCATGCCTGCTGGCAACTGGTGTGGAAGACCTGCGCCATCTGCGTGGCGTAGGCGCGCCGGAAACGCGCAGGGTAGAGCAACAACAGCGTGCGATAGAAGGCCAGCGAGAGGGCCAGCAGCCGCGTGGAGTGGGCAGATGTGGCGCCGTTCATCGTGCGCCTCCCAGCCCAGGGTTGGCCTCGCCTCCCCAGTCTTCGAGCAGCCGCCGTTCACCCGCCACGCGCACCAGCCGCGCCAGCCGCTGCGCCTCCACGCTGGCGGCGCGTCGCCCCGCTGCGGTGATGCGGTAGTAGCGACGGCGCTCATCATCTAGCTCAGGGTCGGGGCGCTCATCCGACTCCTCGATCAGGCCGAGCGCAAGCATGTGCTTGATCGAGCGATAGAGCGTTCCCGGTCCCATCTGGAACTCTCCATCGCTGGCCTGTTTCACCTCACGCATGATGCTGTAGCCGTGGCGCTCGCCATCCGCCAGCGCCAGCAATATCTGGAACATTGCTGGCGTCAGGGGAGCGGCGGCGCCTTCGGAACGATCTGCCATGCCGCCAGCCTCTCCACTACGCATATACTCATCATGGATATATCCATAGCAATACTACCTGGGAGCCGTGCGGCTGTCAAGGGGGCGAGTGGAGACAAGCGACGCACATCTCATTACTGGGTGAAAATGCGTGAAAATCTGCTGAGCAGTGGATAAAGTTGGCGCCAATGATGCCGGGAAACCGTAGAGGAGGAAGGCGTGACGCCGCGAGCGATCTCGCTAGGTGGCCCGCATGGGTCATCTGGCGGATGGATCAGCGCTGCGCATGTTCGCCCAGGGAGCGGTCAGCGGTGGTATGGTACTTGCTTCATTTGCAGGCGGCCCATACCATCCATGAAGAATGCCGCTGCAAGTTGTGAGAGAGGTGTAGAGAGATGTCCTATCAAGACCCGACCGGTGACACGTTGACCACTGAGGGCGCGGGTGTTCCGCCACTGCTCGGCTACGGCGCTGACTCGACATTGAATACGAACTCTGGGGGTGACGCCATCCCCAACAGCATGACCACTCCCCCGGGCGCGGCGTCTGGTATGGGCGGCATGGGAGCGCCTGAACCGAGCGCGGCGCCTCAGCAGTTTGGGACGACGCCAGACACATCCGGGGAGCCAGAGGTCGTGGGCTTCGAGGTGACCGAGGTAGAGGTGGATGCGCTCGACGACGAGAGTTGGAATCTGCGCCGCACGGGGTTGATCGCAGGCGTGGTGGTCGCTGGCCTTGCCACAGGCGCGGGCGCGGCATGGTTCCTCATCAGCAGGCGTCGCGCGCAGCGGGCGCGGCAGGCGGCGGAGCAGGTGGCGCAGATCGCGCAGGCGCGCAGATTCTTTAGCATGCTCCCGGCGCAGGCGCAGGTCGCCACGGCGCGTAGACTGATCGGCGCTATGCCGACGATGGCGCCAGCGATTGCGCCGGTGGCCCGCCAACGGCTTGCCAATGCGGCGGATACGGGCGCCTCGCTCACTCGCCAGGCCAGCCAATCGGCGCGCGATGTCAGCGCGACGGCGATGGCGCTCGCGGAATCCGCGCTGTCGGCGGCGCAGGATGCGCGTGATCGCGCGGTCGCCGCCAGTCAGATGCTGCGCGACCAGACCCTCAGCGCATCACAACTGGCGCAAGAGAAGTTCAACGACACGTGGGGACGGACGCGCAGCACCGCCGTCACCTCGTGGGACGCCGCCGCGCAAACCGCGAAGGTTGCCCGCGATGCAGCTCTGCGCACGGTCGAGGCTGTGCGTGAAGCCGCCAAAGAGACAGCCGACACGGCGCGCGCCGAGAGCCAGCGTACCGCGAAGGCCGCACGCTCTGGCTGGCGGCGCACGCAACGGGCCGCGACTCGCTAGGACTCGCCAGGACTCGCCAGCCCTCATCTGGTGAGTTTCCGTCATCACCACAACGCCACCGCTCGCGTTCATACGCGGGCGGTGGCGTTGTGGCGTGTCCGCGCGTCGCTAGCGCGCACTCCTTCAGTGAAGTAGGTCATAGCTTGCAACCGGTGGCGGCGCTCTACCGTAAAATGCCTAGCTGGTTCTTCGAGCCGCTCATCACAGCGAGTGGTAGTACAAGGGTCACTGGCGCTATCGCTCACGAGTGAGCGCGAGATACGCTGCCTGATACGTGCGCCTGCGCCTCGCGTGGCGGAGGCAAGCTGAACCAGC
>JAICSR010000261.1 GCA_025936795.1 Ktedonobacterales bacterium
CGCGGCGCCACCGCTTATGGTACCACACCCGATTCAGGCGCCCGAAGGTTCGGAGCAATGACGGCTAGCTCTCGGCGCTACGCCTGCACGCCCAGCAGGCCACCCTGCGCGCCACGCTGGCAGCGCACGCGGCCAGCCTGTCTATGCTGATAGCGTAGACAGGCTGGCGCTGGAAGAACAGGGCAGCAGACTACTCGTGATTGCCTGGCGCATCGCTGGCGTGCGACGCGATCTCAGCGCCATCAGGCCGATAGCCCGCCTCAGTCGCCTCCTCTTCCGAGGCGAAGTAGATGCGGTGTTCCGGCGTGGGCAGGCGTTTCGAGTCCGCTGGGTGGTAGACCCGCGAGAGGATGTTACCGACGAAGGCGGCGCCCTCCGCATCCTCTTCGCTGAACTGTAGCGGCTCCGCGATACCTGGCTCTTCGTCGCTCGGCTCCTCGACAATCGCTGGCCCATCGGTCGCCGCGCTGGCCGCGTCCGCCTGCGCCCGGGCGAGCGTGTCATTCGCCGTCACCGCCGTCAATGGAATCTCGACCAGCATGTCGTCATCGCTCGCCAGGCTGATGCGGTTGCGCAGCATAACGTAGGCTACGGCCCCCGCTGCGACGACCCCAACGCTGACACCGACGAGCCAGAGCGTCGTATTGACGCGCCGGGTGGAGCGCGGCGCCGGAACGACAACAGGCTCAGGCGTCGAGAGATTCACCGCTGGCAGCCGTTGCAGCGCAGTCCGCGCCGCCGAGCCGACCTGGCGCAGGCTCTCTTGCGCCTGAGGCAGCGCCTGCCGCAGGGTCTCCTGAATTGCTTCCTGTGGAAGCGACGAGACGACACGCTCCATGGCGCCGCTCCAGCGTGCGCTGGCCTGCTCGCGTAGCGCCTCCGCCTGCTCCGCCGCGCGCAGGCTGCGCCAGCGAGCGATCAGCGGGGCCGCTGCGCCAGCCGAGACCAGGCCCAACTGAAACCAGCGATTCTTGCCGTTGGCGCTCGATGTTCCCTCTGGAGCCTCACTCGTCATCATCGGTCTGTCCTTTCTCCCCTGTCTCCTCGTCACGCCTGACTGACGCCTGATTGACGCCTGCTTTGATGCTCATCTGGCGCCGTCACCTGCGCGCGTCCGCAACGCGCTGACCCCTGGATGAAGGCAAGAACTCGCGTGCGGCGCCATTGATTCTCTGTGGCAAGGGACGGCTTGCTCCTGCATCTGCGCGCGCTTCACCCTGGGGGATGTTGACTAGCATACGCACACAGTGTGCCGCAGACCCATACTTCACTGCCAGAAGCATGCGGCGCTTTTTGCCCAGTCTGACCTCCCGATGTGACGTGATACACTAATGACTGGAGCGCGGCGACCGTCATGCGGCGCCAGATCCGCTCTCCGTTCCGCAGTGTAGCGTCATGGAGATTCTGTGTGACATCGCTATCAGATTCGCCGAAGGTATCGTCTTCCCGTAGAGATTCAGACGAATCGCCGCCCCCACTCGTCCCGCTCCTGCAGCGCATTGTCGGCGCCAGTGACCCCGCCTTCCTCGCCCAACTTGGCGACACACGCGCGCTCGATACCGAAGATGCGCTGCGTCGCGCGCTATTTCCCGTCACACGCGCCTACACCTATCTCAACCATGCCGCCGTCGGCCCGGCGCCCGCTCCGGTCGCCTGGGCGACGCGCGAGGCCTTCGAGGCGCTCAGCCGCGGCGGCTCGCTGGCAATGGAGGGTCGGCTGCCAGAGGACGACGTGCGGCAGCGTTTTGGGCGCCTCATCAACGTCGCGCCGGAGAGCATCGCCTTCACCAAGAATGTCAGCGACTCGTTCATGACCATCGCGCAGGGGCTAGACTGGCGTCCCGGCGACAATATCGTCACCGCCGCTGGTGAGTTTCCGGCCAATGTCTATCCCTGGCTCAATCTCGCTGAGCAAGGCGTCGAGACCCGCTTTGCGCCACTGACGGACGCGCGTCTGCCGTTGGAGGAGATCGCCGCGCTGATAGATGCGCGCACACGGCTGGTCAGCATCAGCTTTGTCGAGTTTGGCTCCGGTATGCGCAATGATGTCGCCGCCATCGCGCGGCTGGCGCATGCCGTCGGCGCCCTGTGCGCAGTGGACGGCATTCAGGGGCTGGGCGCGCTGCGCCTCGACGCGACTGCCGCCGACCTCGACTTCCTCTGCTCAGGCAGCGCCAAGTGGCTGATGTCACCGGCCCACCTGGGACTGCTCTATGTTCGCCCAAGTGTCTTGCCATTACTACGGGTGGCGCGGCGCGGGTGGCGCAGTGTTGCGACGCCGTTTGACTTCTTCACCTACGACCAGCCGCTGCGCGCCGACGCGGGCCGCCTGGAGGGTGGCAGCAACAACTGGCTCGCGCTCGTCGCGATTGGCGCCGCACTGGCGATGCTCGAAGCCGCCGGAGCGGAGCAGATCGAGGCGCGCACGCTGGCATTAGCGCAGGCCGTGCGCGCAGTCCTGCGCGAGCGTGGCTATCAGATCACCAGCCCCGATGCGCCAGCCGAGCGCTCCGCCATCGTCACCTTCCGCTGGGGCGACGAGCAGGACGACGCCGAGGCGTCGGCAGTGGTCGCGCGGCTGGCGAGCGAGGCGCAGGTGGTCATCTCAGCGCGCAATGGCCTGATGCGCGTCTCGCCGCACTTCTACAACACCGATGACGACATTCAGTGTCTGCTCGAGCGCCTCGATCAGGCGCGCGCTCAGGCGCACAGAGGACCCGCGCCGACCAAATGAGCCACAGACGTATGTAAGCGCAGGAGGAAGAGACGTATGGCTGTACGCAAGGCAGTGATTCCAGCGGCTGGGCTTGGCACGCGGGTCTTGCCGGCGACGAAGGCCGTTCCGAAAGAATTGCTGCCCCTGGCGGACACGCCAACCATTCAATATATCGTGGAGGAGGCGGCGGCGTCGGGCATCGAGCAGATCACGTTCGTCACCAGCCGCACCAAACGCGCGCTCGAAGATCACTTTGACGCGGCGCCGGAGTTGCGCGCGGCGCTCGAAGCCAAGGGCGCCGATGCGCGGCTGGCTGCCATCGATCGCGCCGAGACGCTGGCGAGCTACAGCTTCGTGCGGCAGCGCCGCCCGCTGGGACTCGGGCATGCCGTGCTCTGCGCGCAGGCGAACGTCGGCGACGAGACGTTCGGCGTGCTGCTGGGCGACGACCTGGTGGATAACGACGCCGACCCTTGCCTGAAGCAGCTGATTCGCGTCCACGAGCGCTACGGTGGCTGCGTGCTGGCGGTGATGCGCGTGCCACACAACGATGTCTCGCGCTATGGCGTCGTCTCGCTGGGCGAGCAGGTCGAGCCGGGCGTGCATCGCGTCACCGACCTGGTGGAGAAACCAGCGGTGGACGAGGCGCCCTCTGACCTGATCGTCATCGGGCGCTACGTGCTGACTCCCAACATCTTCGCTGCGCTGGAACAGACGCCGCCGGGCGCAGGCGGCGAGATTCAGCTGACCGACGCGCTGCGGGCGCTGATTCACGCGGGTACGCGTGTCTTTGCCTGCGAGTTCCGCGGCAGACGCTACGACACGGGCGACCCGGTTGGCCTGCTCACCACCTCCATCGCCTTCGCGCTCAAGCGTCCCGACCTGGCGCCCGGCGTCATCGCCTATCTCAAGACGCTGCGCCTCGACTGAGCGGCGGGCGGCCATCTGCGCCTGAACGCTTGCCGCGATAGCCGCGCCACTTGCGGGCAGGCCGATTTCGCGCGACAATACCTCGCGGATAGCCCCGGCGGGCGAACGCTGCGACCAGATTCGCCAGATCGCAGCAGCATAGAGGACGAGGAGTAACCACCAGTGCAGGGTTCCCAGACAGCGCCGCTCGCAGGACGCATCGCTGTGGTCACAGGCAGCAGCCGCGGCATCGGGCGGGCGACGGCGCTACGGCTGGCGAGCATGGGCGCTGACATCGCCATCAACTACCGTAGCGATAGCGCCGGAGCCAGCGAGACGCAGGCGGCGGCGGCAGCGCTGGGTGTGCGCGCCATCGCCGCGCAGGCGGATGTCTCGCAGGAAGAGGATGTCGCGCGGCTGTTTCAGCAAGTGGAGGCCGAGCTTGGCCCGACTGCAATTCTCGTCAACAACGCGGGGCTGACACGCGACAAGCTGATCCTCCAGATGAAGCTGGAGGACTTCGACGGCCTGCTGGCGGCGAATCTGCGCTCAGCCTTCCTCTGCACACGCGCCGCCATCCGCACGATGATGCGGGCGCGCTGGGGGCGCATCATCAACGTCACCTCCATCTCTGGCCTGATGGGCCAGGTGGGTCAGGCCAACTACGCCGCCTCGAAGGCCGGCATGATCGCGCTGACCAAGTCCACCGCGCGCGAGCTTGGCAGCCGCAACATCACCGCGAACGCCGTCGCGCCGGGCTTCATCCCGACAGAACTGACCGCGAACGTCTCGGACGAGTTCCGCAAGTATTATCTCGACCTGACGCCGCTCAAGCGCTTTGGTTCGGCGGATGAGGTGGCAGCGATGATCGGCTTTCTCTGCGGACCAGAGGCGGGCTACATCACTGGCCAGACCATTGCGGTGGATGGCGGCATTAGCATGCACTAGCGCTGGCTGGAACACCCGGACACAGCGCAGTTGTCATAGGTCATGCGCGGCATTCACTATTCCTGCGTTATAGGGTAGAGTACGTGTAGTTACTGAGGCGCTCTGTACGGGCAGGATAACTGCACAGCCCGCGCTGCTCGCGGACCAGCGATGAGAAAGCACATTCAGGTATGGGTTCGCTTCGGCGCACAGAGAAAGCTCCCCTACAGCCTCCACCGATCACTGGCCGCATCACCACGCGCGGCATCGGCGTTGTGCTGCCCGCCTTCAATGAAGAGGCGGTCATCGCCGAGACGGTGGGCAAGTGCGCCGAGACGCTGGCGGTGATCGCGCCCGATTACGAGATCATCGTCGTAGATGACGGCTCGCATGACGGCACCGGAGCCATCGCCGACGCGCTCGCTGCGGATGATCCGCGCATCCACGTCGTGCATAATCAGCCCAATCGCGGTTATGGTGGCGCGCTGTTGGCCGGCTTCGCGGTCGTGAGCAAGGACCTGACCTTCTACATGGACTCAGATGGGCAGTTCGATATCCGCGATCTGGTCAAGCTGCTGGAGCTACGCGAGCAGGGCTACCGCGCTGTGCTGGGCTATCGCGCGCAGCGCCAGGATAGCACGATGCGGCTGCTCAACGCCTGGGGCTGGAACCTGCTCGTCTCGCGGCTCTTTGGCCTGCATGTGCGCGACATTGACTGCGCCTTCAAGCTCTATGACACCGAGTTGATCCGCGCGTTTGACGTTCATTCCGAGGGCGCCGTCATCAGCACGGAGATGCTGGTCAAGCTCATCAGGATGGGCATTCCCTACACCGAGATACCCGTGCAGCACCTGC
This sequence comes from Ktedonobacterales bacterium, assembly GCA_025936795.1. Lineage (GTDB taxonomy): Bacteria > Chloroflexota > Ktedonobacteria > Ktedonobacterales > JADMIN01 > JAKAIY01. The sequence goes on from JAICSR010000261.1 coordinate 5,408, forward strand.
CGCGCCTGCATGGCAAGGCCACTGGCGCGAAGCTGCGCGTCATCGTGCGCGCCTTCGGCGAGTTGTTGCGTCTGCGCTCCAGGCTGAGCGCATGGGCGCCCACCGAGCCGCTGACCGCAGGGGCCGTCGCCGCGCCGTCCGCTGCGCCGTCGCGGGTGATTCGCGGCTAGAGGCTGCTAGAGGCTGAGCAGGCGCCATGTCATCCCCTTCACTCAGCGCGAGCGCGCTCGCCTTCATCCAGGCGCAGCGAGTCGCGCGGCTGGCCACCGCCGTCGCCGACGGACGCCCGCACGTCGTCCCCGTCTGCTACGCATTCGACGGCGCGCGGTTCACCATCGCGCTGGATGAGAAGCCGAAGCGCGTGGCGGCGAC
>JAICSR010000222.1 GCA_025936795.1 Ktedonobacterales bacterium
GGGAGCCAGATTCCCCCTCGCCTCGCGGGAGAGGGGAGCCAGATTCCCCCTCGCCTCGCGGGAGAGGGGAGCCAGATTCCCCCTCGCCTCGCGGGAGAGGGGGCCAGGGGGTGAGGTCGCGGGCTGTTCGCTGATGGTGATGGCGCGCCACTTGCGGCGCAGGAACGATATCAGGCGCCCACCTTACGGGAATCGCCGCAACGCCCTACGGTAGCGCGCTTTCGGGCGAGCATTGTATACTTTATGCGGCGCAACAGCGGCTTTGGCGGCATTAGCGATATCGTTCTGCGACGCTCCAGCGCGCCAGCGTCACGAAAGGGTCAGACAAGATGCTCGATCAGGACGCGGACCTCGGCCTCCTGTATCAATCGGAGATCGCCGAGCCCGATTGGTATAAAACCAATATTCCTTGTCAGGTGGGCTGCCCAGCGCGCACCGATGTCTCGAACTACATCGGGCTGATCTCGCAGGGGCGCTTCGATGAAGCCTACGTGCTCAATCGCCGCTCGAATGTCGTGCCGGGCGTGCTGGGCCGCACCTGCGCGCGCCCCTGCGAGCCGGTCTGCCGCCGCAACAAGGTGGATGGCAAGCCCGTTTCGATCTGCTGGCTCAAGCGCGCCGCGCACGACCACCGCGAATATCGCTACCTGCCGGAGCGTCCGGCAATCACGAAGAGCGAGAAGATCGCCATCATCGGCGCCGGGTCGGCAGGGGTCGCCTGCGCCCGCGAGCTTGCCGAGATGGGCTACCCCGTCACCGTCTTCGACATGTATCCCGCGCCCGGCGGCATGATGGTCGGCGGCATCCCCGTCTGGCGTCTGCCGCGTGAGGTGACGCAGGAGGAGATTGACGAGTACCTCGAAGCGCTCGGCGTCGAGGTGCGGCTCAACACCTTCGTCGGCAAGGATGTGCAGCTCACCGACCTGCTCAACGAGTACGCTGCCGTCTACATCGGCGCTGGCACGATGCTCTCGAATCCGCTGACCGGCCCAGACAACAAGGTCGTCCCTGGCGCCGACTATCACGGCGTCATCGCGGGCCTGCCCTTCCTGGAGAAGGTCAACTTCGGCGAGCCGGTCTACGTCGGCAAGCGCGTCGTGGTGCTGGGCGCCGGCTTCACCGCGATGGACTGCTGCCGCTCTTCCATCCGCTTCGGCGCTGAGAAGGTCTTCGTGCTCTATCGCCGCTCGAAGGAGGAGATGCCCTCCGACGAGTATGAGGTGGATGAGGCGATGCTGGAGCATGTCGAGTTCCAGTATCTCTGCTCGCCAGTCGAAATTCTCAGCAATGATGGCGAGCATGTCAGTGGCGTCAAGATGATTCGCAATCGGCTGGGTGATCCCGACGCCGGTGGCCGCCGCCGCCCGGTGCCGGTCGCTGGCTCCGAGTACGTCATCGAGTGCGATCAGATCATCTCCGCTTTCGGGCAATACGCCGACACTTCATGGATTCCGGCGAAGGAGCTGGGGCTAGAGGTCAACCGCTGGGGCATCCCGCTGATTGACCGCGACACCTGGATGACCACCAAGCCGGGTCTCTTCGCTGGCGGCGACTTCACCGAAGGCTCGCGCAACCTGATCTCAGCCATCGCCGACGGACGCGACGGCGCGGGAGCGATTAATCGCTACCTGGGCTACAAAGATAGCCCCTCCGAGTCACCTGTGGAGATCGAGCTGCCCGACTTCCGCCGTGGCATGGTGGACGACTACGAGTCCATCCCGTATCAGGTCATTCCGGCGCTGCCTCTGCAGAAGCGCTTCAGCATCACGACGGAATCCGAGACAGGCTACAGCCCGGAGGAAGCTATCACGCAGGCGCGGCGCTGCTTGCAGTGCCAGCTCAATATCATGATTGACCCCTCCATCTGCATCCTGTGCAGTGGCTGCGTGGACATCTGCCCCTACGACTGCATCAGCATGCAGGGGCTGACCCGCGTCGTCAAGGGTGATCCGCTCCACCAGCTCGCCGCCAACGAGTGGGAGGGCGGCGCCGACATGATTATTGACGAGGAGAAGTGTATCCGCTGTGGCCTCTGCATCGTGCGCTGCCCAACGGACGCCATCTCGATGGTGCAGTTCCAGGTGAAGAGCGCCAACAACAAGTGGAGCGTCTCGAACCTGCCCATGCTCAATACCCAGCGCTAGAGCGACCTCACCCCCTGGCCCCCTCTCCTGCGAGGAGAGGGGGAACCGTTTGTGTGCGCGGCTCCTCGCGCGTGCTCCCCTCTCCTGCACAGCGGGGGAGGGGCTGGGGGAGGGGGCGCGTCCCTCACAGCAGCGGCGCGCTGGCGATGAAGGTCACGAGCCAGAGCGCGAGCGTGGCGACCAGCGCGAAGCGGCGCGTGCGCGGGGAGGCAGTGAACAGCAGCAGCAAGCTCAGCAAGCCAAGCTCAATGGCGCCGCGCAGGAAGTTCCAGTAGTAGTCCCAGACGAAGACCGTCAGGCAGAGCGCCATCGCCGCGTAGCCAAGCCAGGCCAGCGCGAGGAAGCCGCCGCGCCGCTCGCGCACAATCACGCGCCGCGTCATCTCAGCCAGCGCCAGCAGATAGAGCACATCCAGGTAGTGCATCGCTTGCAGCAGCGGCGGCCAGAGGATGTGCCACGCCACGAAGCCCTCGAACAGGCCGACGAGTGGCAGGCCGAGATTGTTGCCACCCGCCGCCAGCAGCCCCAGCTTGCCCCAATGCCAGAGCAACACCGCCTGCCAGCCAAGCGCCACCAGCAGCGGCGTGAGGCCCGCAAGTGCAGCGCTACGCCAGCCCCCTCCCCCAGCCCCTCCCCCAGAGGGAGAGGGGAGCAGGAGGTCTCGCCCATCTCGGCGGCGTCGGATGTAGGTGGTGGCTCCGGTGACCGCGCCCGCCATCAGCAGCGCCACTGCGAAGATCGCGGTCGTCTCGCGCGCCAGGACCGCCAGACTGAGCAGCAGCGCCGTCCAGCCCCAGCGACGATCGCGGGCGCAGAGCACGCCACCGAGTGCGCAGGCCAGCGCCAGCGGCTCGGCCAGGTCACCCGCCAGGCTCAGCAGCAGCCCTGGATAGAATGCCAGCGCCAGCCCCCAGAGCGGCGCGACGCCCAGCCGTTGCGCCAGCCGTGCGCCAATCGCGCCAATCGCCACGATGGCGGCCAGATTGACCGCGACCAGCATCAGCGGCACGAGCGCGGGGCGCCCGCCGAGGCTGAGCAGCCAGGTGAGCAGGGGATAGAGGATGCGCTGGGCGCGATAGGCGGGCAGATCGAAGTGCGCGCCGGGCAGCGCGGGCTGCGCCGAGAAGGGGTTGAGGGCGAGCAGATAGTAGAACTGGCCATCGTAGCCATAGGCGCGCGTCTGCACGCTCAGGCCGACTGCGTGCGCCGAGGCGGCCGGGATGAATCGGTCGCCCGCCATCACGAACCGCGACAGATCGCCGCTGAAGCCATGCAGCCGCACGGCGATGAACAGCCCATACGCCAGCAATGTAAGCAGCGCGACTCCCAGCGGCGAATTGAGCCGCCGAAGTCGTTTGAGCAGCGCGCCAGCCGCCGTTGGCCCTGCCAAGCTTGCCACACCCCGCTCGATGCGCCCGACCTGCTGCGCCATACTCATCCCTTCGCAGTGGCGTGGCGCCAGACCTCACCCTCGGCCCCTCTCATCGCAAGAGAGAGGGGAGTCCGGAGGTCCGATTCCCCCGCTCCTACGAGGAGCGAGGGCCAAGGGGGTGAGGTCGCGCCCGGTTCACCTCTACAGGGATAACGAACGAAGCGCGGCGGCTGTCTCGTCAAGCCAGGCTAATGTGGCCTCGGAGAGCAGGATGCGGTGGCGCAGCGTCAGTCCGGTGATTGTCAGCGAGTCATTCGCCTGCCCCACTGCCTGCGTCGTCTGCGCCATCTGGGCGGCGCGCGATCGCTGGCGCGCCAGCCAGTCGGCGGTTGCAGCGCGCTGCCGCTCGATCAGCGCCAGGGCCGCCGCTGGCTCATCCAGTGTGAAGGCCAGCTTCAGCAGGAAGGCCAGCCGCACCTCGCGGGTCGCCTCGACGGGCGCGGACAGCCAGGCGTCGAAGGCGCGCTCGCCCGCAGCCGTGAGCGCGAAGACTCGTCGTGAGCGGTGTGAGCTTGTGTCTAGCTCATCGTGCGCCAGCAGCAGGCCCTGGCGCTCCAGCTTGCGCAGGTAGGCGTACATCTGGCTCATCTTCAGCCGCAGCGCGATGCCGAGCCGACCCTCCGGAGCAAACGCCGCCGCCAGCCGATAGCCGTGGCGAGGCCCCTCACGCAGCAGCCCCAGCAACGCATATTCCGCCACCTCGCGCCGCTCCTCTGGAACGTCTGGAGCCTGCTGTGCAGTCGTCTGCTGCGATTCATCGTGGTCGGAGAGCGTCCCATGCGCGCCGCTCATCGCCTCGCCTCCTCAGCGGCGCTTGCCGGGTCCGCCGCATCCGCTGCGACCAGTCGCGCCGCGCCGGGAGTGAGCGTCAGCGCCACTGCGTCGCCTGGCGCCAGCCCCAGCGTCTGCCACTCACGCGCCGAGAAGGGCAGCGCAAGCGTCGCGCCCGCGCCATCCGCAACAGCCCCGGCGCCGAGCGCCACCTGCGCGCTCCAGAGCGGCCCCGCTTCCGTCACCGAGCGCAGTACGCCGCGCAACGTCGGCCCGTCGCACTCGCTCGTCGCATCCAGGAGGCGCGCTACCCGCAGACGTTCTGGACGCAGCGCCAGCCGCATGTGCGCGGCGTCTGAGGCTAGCGCCTGCTCCGCGCATTCTGCGCTGGTGAGCGGCAGCGCCTGCCCGCAGCGCGCCAGCGTGACACAGACCCCGCCAGCCATCCGCTCCACACGCGCCAGCGGCAGCGCCGCGCCCCAGCCGAGCAGCCGCGCGGCCAGCGCCGTCGCGGGCTGCGCCGTCACCTCCGCCACCATTCCCTGCGCGATGACGCGGCCAGCCGCCAGCAGCGCCAATCGCGTCGCCAGCGCCAGCGCCTCGCCGAGGTCATGCGTCACCAGCAGCGTTGGTAGTCCGGTCGCCAATACGATCTCGCGCAGATCATCGCGCACAGCGGCGCGGGTCGGCGCGTCGAGCGCGCTGAAGGGTTCATCCAGCAGCAACGCTTCCGGTTGCGCCGCCAGCGCCCGCGCCAGGGCCACGCGCTGCGCCTCTCCGCCGGAGAGGTCGCGCGGCGCGCGCATCTCGTAGCCCGGCAGTCGCACGAGGCGCAGCAGATCGGCCACCCGCTTCTCGCGTTGCGAGCGGTCGAGGCGCTGGGGCAGGCCATAGGCGATATTCGCCGCAACGCTCAGATGCGGGAAGAGCGCGTAGCTCTGTGGCACATAGCCCACGCGCCGCAGCCGTGGAGCCAGCGCCACCCGCGCCTGCGTATCGGTCAGCGTACGGCCATTCAGGTGAACCGCGCCGCGCTCGATGCTCGTCAACCCGGCGATGGCCTGGAGCGTCAGGCTCTTGCCGGCGCCCGACGGCCCCAGCAGCGCGGTCAGTCCTGGTGGCGCGCTCAAGTGGGCGCGCAGCGAGAACGCCGCGCGGCGCAGCTCGATCTCGGCGTGCAGCCCGGCCTGCGCGTCATCGGTGGGTTGCGCGCTCATGAGGCGCCTCCCGCAGTTCCGGCGGGGTATGCGCGGCGATTCAGCAGCAGCGCGATGGTGATGACGATGGCGCACGCCACCAGCGCCACCAGCGCCAGCGGCAGCGCGGCAGGCGTTCCCAGTCCGGTCAATTGCACATAGACGTAGACTGGCAGCGTGTAGGGATGGTAGGCCAGCACGGTCGTCGCGCCAAACTCACCGAATGCGCGTAGCCACGTCAGCGCCAGCCCGGCCAGCGCGCCACCCCACGCCTGCGGCAGGCTGATCGTCCAGAAGATGCGCCAGCGCGAGGCGCCCAGCGTCTGCGCGACCGTCTCCGTCAGCGGGTTGACCGCCTCGAAGGCCGAGCGCGCCGCCACCACCGCGAATGGCGCCGCGACGAACGACTGCGCCAGCACGACGCCCGCCAGCGAATCAGTCAGCTCGATGCCGCGCGCGGCGAAGAACGCGCCGACCGGTCCATATGGTCCATAGACCAGTAATTGCGCGATGCCGCTGACGACCGCCGGGAAGACCAGCGGCACGAAGAGCAGCCAGGTGACAAGCGAGCGCAGTGGAAAGCGCCAGCGCGCCAGCGCATAGGCCAGTGGGATGCCCGCGAGCGCCACCAGCGCCGTCGTGATGCTCGCCGCCAGCGCCGAGACACGCGCCGCGTCCAGCGCCTGCGGATCAGCCAGCGCGGCGGGAACCTGCGCCCACGGTTCGGCCAGCAGCAGCTCGATCAGCGGCGCCACGAGGTAGATCAGCGCCAGCGCCGCCAGCAGCCAGAGCGTCAGCGCGCCCGGCTCGACGTGCAAGATGCGTGTGAGGCGCGCGACCCGCCGCCCGCGCGCCTCGCCTGTGGCATTATCCAGTGCGCCCATCTGCGTCATGCGTCTCTCACTCCATCATGCCTATCTAGCCCCGTCATGATTGCATGCCCATCATGATGTTCCGTACTGCTTCAAGCTTGCCGGAAGCTGCGTGGCATCGCCTGTCAGCGTCGGCGCGGTCACGCTGAAGCCGTCCGCTGTGAGCGCGGCGTGTCCCTGGGCGCCCAGCAGATAGACGACGAACGCCTCCGCAC
>JAICSR010000358.1 GCA_025936795.1 Ktedonobacterales bacterium
GTGAAGACGCTCGCCGCCTGGCCCTCCTCGATGATCTGCTCGAAGTAGCGTTCGTAGACCTTCTTGCGCACGACGATCTCGCGCGCGAAAGGGCCGCTCAGGTGCGGATGCTCGCGGTAGAAGACGGTCATGGCGGGCGAGCGGTTGGCGGCGACGGTGACATGGTGGATAATGGCGCGGCTCAGCTTCTCAGCCGGGGGCAGTGTGGACGCCGCGATCTCGGCCAGCGGCTCCTCACTGGCCGTCAGCACCATCAGGTAGATGTGGCGGAGGATGTCTTCCTTGTTCTTGATGTGATAGTAGAGCGCGCCCTTGGTCGCGCCTAGCCGCTCGGCGATCTCGTCGAGGCTGGTGGCGCCGAAGCCATTGCGGGCGAAAAGCTCGGCGGCGGCAGTGACGATGGCCTTCTGCGTCAGGCGGGCGCGGCGCGGCGTTTTCGACCGACTGGTCTTTTTCGCGACCGTCGGCGTCATCGCATCATCTGCCACCATCTGCGCATCTCCTGTCCCGCCCGCACTCCTGGTCTGAGCATACCCAAGCCATGCGCGCCACGTCAATAAAACAGCGCTTTTGCAGTTAACCAGCCAACCGCTCGCGCCGCATCGTCGCCGGGCGTGAACTGCTACACAGGCCTTGACATTCGCGTTGCCACTCAGGTATCGTTCTACCAGTTGTTCAAAATGTGACGGCATTGTGATGTCCATAGATCGCGCACCAGTCCGTCGGTCGAGAGCAAGGAGCAACCGCATCATGGCTACTGTCACTGCGCCGCAGAGCGAAGAGGCTGTCCTGGAGCGCCTGCGCAAGCAGCAGCTTGTCGAAACCGTCGAGCACATGAGTCCGCAGTACCTCGAAGGCATCAAGCGTATCCTGACGGTCTCAGCGGATACGGAGCTGATCAGCGCGCCCGCCTACTACCATGCCGCCGTGCATGCCCCCTCGCTCAACGCCTTCGGCTCAGCCGTCTCGATCATCCAGGATGAGCTGGCCCACGCGCACATTGCCTATCGCCTGCTGCGCGACCTCGGCGTCGACTCTGACGCGCTGATCTTCGAGCGCGAGCCGCGCCAGTTCAAATATCCCTACGCCTTTGATGTGCCACTCGACAGCTGGGTGGAGATGATCGTCGCCAACGCCTTCTACGACCGCGCGGGCTACACGCTGCTGGGCGACGTGCATCGCAACACGACGTTCGGCCCGTGGAAGCGGGCGCTTGTCAAAGTGGACAAAGAGGAGACCTTCCATCTGCGCCACGGCGAGCAGAATATGCGCAAGATCAACCAGACGGCCGCTGGCCACGACGAGTTGCAGGCGGCGGTAGACTGGATGTTCCTGCTGACGGTGGAGTGGTTTGGACTACCCGACAGCCTCAAGAAGCACAATGAGCAGCTTGGCTATGGCTTCAAAGGCTCCAGCAACGACGAACTGCGCCAGATCTGGATGTCTACCGCCGTGCCGCTCTGCGAAGAGCTGGGGCTGAAGGTTCCCGCGCACCTCGACGCCGAGACGCAGAAGTACGTCGTGCATGACCCCTTCCCGCAGCATTTCGACGCGCAGGCCAAGCGCTGGGAGGGCGCGTGCGGCTGGGACGACGTGCTGCGCCGCTGGAAGGCGCGTGGCCCAGCCAACGATGAGTTTGTCGGCATGGTGCAGCGCGGCAAACGCGAGATGCTGCGGCTGCTGGAGCAAGACGCATGAGCGCTGACTATCCCTCGCTGTGCACACACGACGCGCAGGACCCGTGCTGCCCTGCGCTGTGGGATGCGCTGCGCGAGGTCACCGACCCGGAGATACCAATTAGCCTGGTGGATATGGGGCTAATCGTCGCGGTGGCGCTGCGCGATGGCGTGGCGCAGGTGACGATGACGCTGACGGCGATGGGCTGCCCCGCGACCGAGTTCATCACCGACGACATCCGCGCGCGGCTGCTGCAAGAGCCAGGCGTGCGCGCGGTCGAGATCGAGATCGTCTGGGACCCCGTCTGGACCAAAGCGCGTCTCAGCGAAGACGGTGTAGACATCATGCGCACATGGGGGATATCGGCATGAAGCGCGCCACGAAGTCCAAAGCCGCGCCTGCCGCCGCCGCAACCCCACGCCGCGACGCGCTGACTGAGACGCGCGTCTGGCAGGTCTACGCACGGCAGAAATACGAGGAGCCGCTACACGAGATTGGCGCCATCGTTGCCGACGATGTGGAGTTGGCCAAGGTCTATGCGCGCAGCATCTACGATGAATTTGCCTGGGTCGAGATGACGCTGATCCCGCGCGAGCACATCGTCACGGTCATCGCGTCCTAGTCGTCAGTGTGCAGGACAGAGCGAAGGATACAGACGGAATGGTAAGCACTGCCATTGACAATGCGGCGCTCTTCGCCGTGCTCTCGTCGCTGGCGGATAACAAGCAGTTGCTCGGTCGGCGCTATGCCCACTGGAGCAACGGCGCGCCCTCGCTGGAGGCCGCCGTGGCCGCTGCGGCGATGACGCAGGATGAACTCGGCCATGCGCGCACGCTCTATCCGCTGCTGGAGCAGTTCGAGCAGGGGCAGGCTGACCTCACGCAGCTCGATCCGATGACCCGGGACGCCCGCTATGCGCTCGCCGCGCTCGATCACGAGTTCCTGGGCTGGGCCGACTTCATCGCCGCCAACTTCCTGCTGGATACCGCGCTGACGACCTTCTTCGCGGCGGCGCAAGATTCCAGCTATGAGCCGCTGCGGGCGCGCGCGCGCAAGGTTGTCCAGGAGGAGCGCCTGCACCTCACGCATGGCGAGGGATGGGTGGCGCGGCTGGCCAATGCGGGCGGCGCGGTGCGCGCGAATCTGGTGGAGGCGCTTGGCCGCTGGTGGGATGAGACGCTCTGCTGGTTTGGCCCCGATGATGACCCCACAATGCGCCGCCTCTACGACGACGGCATGATTGACGCCACGCCCGACACGCTGCGCAGCCGCTATCTGGCGGTCGTGATGCCCGTATTGAGCCGGGTGGGCCTCGACGAGCCGGTCAGCCATGACGAGGCGAGCGGCGAGTGGCGTCCAACAGAGTCGCTGCCCTGGGCGCGCTGGGATGCCACGACGCGCCGCCTGGGGGTAATATCATGACGCAGGCGCACGACTCGACCGAACGCACAGACGACCCGCGAGCGCAGGCTCCCTGCCCTTATTGTGGCGCAGCGGAAACCGAGCCGCTCGCTCTGTTTGGCACGCAGTTGCTGACCGTGCAGATGTATTGCCAGCGCTGCCACACGCCGTTTGAGTATGTCAAAGATGACGCGATCTTAGCGGTATTTGAAGCCCGACAAGCGCGCGAAGCAGACGAAGCGCACGAAGCTGGAGCAGCACGAAAGGGAGACCAGTCATGACCACCGTGAGCGAGCAGGTTCTGGTGAACTTCACCGTGACCGATGGCGTGGGCGTCATCGAACTGACCAATCCACCGGCGAACACGTATAGCTACGAGATGATGAGCCAGCTCGACGCGGCGATCCTCAAGGCGCGCTTCGACGAGAATGTGCATGTCATCCTGATTCGCGGGGCGGGCGACAAGTTCTTCTCGGCGGGCGCCGAGATCAGCATGCTCAACGCCGTCACGCCGACCTTCAAGTATTACTTCTGCCTGCATGCCAACGAGACGCTGACCCGCCTGGAGCAGACGCCCAAGCTGGTAATCGCGGCGCTCAACGGCCACACCGTCGGCGGCGGACTGGAGATCGCGCTGGCCTGCGACATCCGCATCGCGCGCGAGGGCGCGGGCAAGATCGGCCTGCCAGAGCTAAATCTGGGCGTGCTGCCCGGCACCGGCGGCACGCAGCGCATGGCGCGCGCGCTGCCCAAGAACAAGGCTATCGAGCTGATGGCCGAGGCGCGGCTGATGACGTTCGAGGAGGCGCTCGACCTGGGCCTCATCAACTACATCTACGAGTCCGACACCTACTGGGACAAAGTAATGGAGTACGCGCGCAGCTTCTGCCCGCCGAACAAGGCATCGAAGGCGGTCGGTCGCCTGAAGCGGTCGGTGCAGTCCGGCTCCGAGGTCCCATTCTCCGAGGCGCTGGCCATCGAGCGCGAGCTACAGCAGTTGTGCTTCCAGAGCGAGGATGCCAAAGAGGGCATCGCAGCGTACACTGAGAAGCGTCAGCCTGTCTTCAAGGGCCGCTAACGGCTGGCGGTTGAAACCGCGCCTGAAGGGCCTCCGGCCCACAAGACCCGCCTGCGCGGGTCCACCGCCGGGGTCCAGGCCGCGCAGGCGGACTTTGCGGCGCCGCAGGCCCTTAGACGCGGGTTTACCCGCCAACCTGTGCACTACGCCATTCGCCGCGCGGTCA
>JAICSR010000136.1 GCA_025936795.1 Ktedonobacterales bacterium
ATCAGCGCGACGGGATATTGTGTGAAGATGTTGGCGACGTAGACCAGTGGCAGCGCCTTGGCCCGCGCCTGCAAGACCTCATCACCGCTGGCGAAGATGACGTTCTCGCGTCCGGCCGCGATGGCGGCGAACTCATCCTCGCCGACGTTGTGATGGCGCAGCGTCACATCGAGGCCAGCGGCTTTGTAGTAGCCAAGCTGTTCGGCGACGTAAAACGGCGCAAACTGGATGTTTGGCACGTAGGTCAGGCCGACGGTCAGCGGCGTGAGCGCCTTCGAGGAGCCGCCGGATGTGGCGGCTTGCCCGCAGCCTGCGAGCGCCAGCGTAGCCAGCAGCGCAGCGCAGAGCGCAGCGAGCACGGCGGAGCGCGCGCCCTGCCGTCGGATGGTGAATATAGACATGGGAACGGTCAAGCCTCCAGATAGACGAGGAGCCATTCAATCAAACGCGCGGCGCCATACAGGGCAGTGGCCAGGATGGCGAGCGCGATGAGGGTAGCGAAGACGAGCGGCGCGTCGAAGTTGCCGCGCGCGATGATCAGCAGGCCGCCGAGGCCCTGGTCGCTCAGCACGAACTCGCCCACCACGGCGCCCGTGATGGAGAGTGTGAGGCTGGTGCGCAGGCCCGCCAGGATGGTGGGCAGCGCCAGCGGGGCTTCGATGTAGCGCAGCAGCGACCATGCCCCCGCGCCGTCAATCCGCGCGGCGTCCACCACCTCGTGGTCGAGCGTGCGGAAGCCAAGCGTGGTGTTGACGGCGGCGGGGAAGAAGACGATCAGCGCGCAGAGCGCCGCGATGGGCGCCAGCCCGATGGGCAGCCAGAGCATCAGCAGCGGCGCCAATGCTACCGCCGGGATCGCCTGGCTGGCTGCGAGATATGGCTCCAGCGCCGCCGCCAGCGCCCGGCTGCGCGCGATGGCGTAGCCAAGCGGCAGGGCCACCGCCGCGCCCAGCGCGAAGCCTACCAGGCTCTCGGCGAGCGTGGTGGCGCCGTAGCGCACAAACAGGCCGCTTTGCAGCGCGCTGAAAAACGAGTGCGCCACCTGTCCAGGCGTCGGCAGCAAGTAGGTATTGACTGCGCCGCCCTGCGTGACGAGCTGCCAGACGAGCAGCGCCACCAGACCCACCAGCGCGGGCGCCAGCGCCGCCAGCGCGCCGCGCGCCAGGCCAGCGCGCCGCCGAGCGGGCGCCGAATTCATGTGGGTAGGCGCGCCGGGCGAGCCAACGCCAGGAGAGCCAGCGGATGCGCCCGGCGTATCGGGCGCAGGCGCCGCCGTGGGCGCCGGGTACAAGGCCATACGGACCACCTCTCTCGGCGCCTTGCGACTGAGGGAGGGTCCGGCGGGATAGACGGAGGCCGCCCTCAATCGAGCGCCGACCTGGGGCGACACGCAGGCGAAGACGACCACGCAGCGGCGCGGCGCTGGGGTCAGCCTCCCGCCGCACACGCCATGCGCGAGCATGGCGCACGCCAGGACGCCGACGCCTCGAAGCGAGCGCGCCCGCGTATTCGACCTTCTCCCATCCGGACTGTTACCGTCGGCTCCGGCTTCTCACCGGATCTGCGACCCACACAGGAGCCGCTCGCGGGCTGAGCGCAAGCGTCGGGCGACGCTCACGCTATACCGCCGGTCGGGAATCACACCCTGCCCCGAAGGTCAACCTGAAGATTCAGTTGACGAACTGTTGTGGCGCGATTGCCGCCGCTCGCACGCTAGGCGCCAGCGGGCGACTGTTCCGCCACATTGAAATCATACCGCTCGATCACCGGATTCGCCAAGAGCTTGTCGCACATCTGGCGCACAGCCTGCTCAGCGGCGCTCTGGCTGGCAGCGATCAGCGTGACCTCCAGATACTTGCCGACGCGCACTCCGGCGACATCAGTATAGCCAAGCTGCTGCAAGCCATGCAGCACGGCCTCGCCCTGAGGGTCGAGCACGACCGGCTTCAGCGTCACATGGATGCGCGCCAGCCAGGTCACTCCCGCTGGCGCCGCGCTCGTGGCGTCTTGCATGCGTCTTCTCTCTCTTTGCTATCTGGATAGCTATCGGGACGCCGGGCGCGCGCCTCGCACGGCGCGACACTCGGCGCACTCACAGGTTCCGCGCAAGCGCTCATAGGTGTAGATGCCAGTGTGGTGGCCGTCGCCCCAGACGGGGGTCAGGCCATAGCGCCCGACCGGCTGCAACTCGTACAGGGTCGTCTGCTGCTCGGAAAACTGCGTGCTGGCGCTCACGCTGCCCTTCTGGCCGCCTTCGCCCGCGCACCAGGCGCAGGGACAGCCGCGTCGCAGCGCCTCATAGCTATGCTCGCTGGCATGGCCATCGGACCAGTCTATCAGCAGGCGCCGATGCTCCTCATCCATCGTGTAGGAGAGCGGCGTCACATCATTGGGTACTCGCATCGTGTCGTGTCCAGACTTCTCGACCACGGTCGCCTGATCGGCGCGGCGCCGTCGTCAGCCCTCAATCGCTGCGCCGGACGCGCTCTCAGTCAGTATACCCTCATACGCTTCCGGGCTGCGTCGCGCAAGGGTTCGGCGCGCCCAGCGACCGCCAAGCAGCGCCGTCAATCCGAGCGCCAGCGTCAGCAGCTCGCAGGCGATATTGATCTGTATCCACGGCGCGACCCAGCCATCGTAGCTGTTCGATTCCAGCCCATACTCGGCGACGATGGCGCAGGCCGTGATGGCCAGTGGCGCCAGCCAGAGCGCCGCCCATGCCGCCCACACCCCGCGCCCAATCTCGGGCCGATCGTCGCGCTGGCGTGGCATGGACGCCAGCGCCCAGACCGTGGCGAAGAGCGCGCTCTCCAGAAAGTAGTAGGGCCAGAGGGTCTTGATCAGCAAGGCAAAGCAGAAACTCGCCAGCGCCAGCAGTCCGTAGGTGTCGGGGATGTCCAGATCGAGGTCGCTGCGCACGACATGCGCTACCAACACGATCAGCGCGGCGATCAGCAGCGTGAATAGCGCATCGAAGCGCTGCGCAATCGCGTGGAACTCCGGCGCGCCGCTGACGCCCCAGAGATCGCCGCCACCGACAGGCAGCGCGGCGCGAAAGGTGACGAGCGAGAAGATCACATCGCGGCGATCGGCCAACAGGAATGGCGCCAGCCCCAGCAACAGCGTCGCGCCCGCCGCCAGTAACGTGAGCAGCGCGCCCCGCCAGCGTCGCCAGACCAGCAGCGTCAGCGCCAGCGCCAGCACGATCAGCGAGGCGTCGCTGCGTGTGAGCAGCGCCAGCCCAAGCAGCGCGCCGCCACGCAGAAAGCGCGCATCCGCCAGTAGCCGCGTGGCGGCCAGCGCCAGCCAGACGACGATGCTCTGCTCGATGTGGCCGTAGTAGAGCGCGTCGAGCCAAAGCAGTGGCGAGAGCAGAATCGGCAGGTAGAGTAGCCCGCGCGTGACCCCTTGCAGTGGCGGCCCGAAGCGGTCCACCGCGCGGCTGGCCTCCCAGCCGACCAGCAGCGGGAACGGCGCGCAGACCACAAAGACGAGCATGCGTCGCAGCATCGGATCGCCGAGCCAACCGCGCGCCTGCGCCAGCCATGCCGCCAGCGTCAGCGGCGCCAGGCTCAGCGGACCGTTAGCGTTGGGATAGATCAACCCAACCCGCAAGGTGTAGACATCGAGCGGGCGCCCGGCCAGCGCGATGCGCGCGGCGGGCAGGAAGAAGATGTCGAGGTCGGTTGGGTTGACCTTGTCGAACGCGGTCAGCGCCCAGAGCAGATAATAGGCGGTTACCGCCGCCGCCAGCAGGAGCCGCCAGCGCCAGCGTGTGGGCAGCAGCGGCCGCATGCCCTGGCGCGCCGGAGTGCGCGTCGCGCTGGGGGCTGGCTCTGGCGTCCCACGCTGCTCGATGACCACCGCTGCGCCTCCTGCTGCGCCCGTTCACCCGAAAGAGAACCTCTCACTCCCCTCGCCCTTTGGGAGAGGGGCCGGGGGTGAGGGCGCGCGACTCCTACCAGAGACTACGCCTCACGCGCGCCAATATCACGCCGCCAGCGCGCCCCCTCGAAGTGGATACGCGCGATGTTGGCGTAGACCCGTTCGCGCGCGGCGATCACCGAGGCGCCATGCGCCACCAGCGTCAACGCCCGCCCGCCTGAGGTAACGAGCCGCCCATCCGCCGCGCGCGCTGTCCCAGCATGGAAGACGAGAATGTCCTCGTCGAGCATATCGAGGCCGCTGATGGGCTTGCCTTTCGCATAGGGACCAGGATAGCCGCCCGACGCGACGACCACGCCGCACGTCGCCTCCGCGCTCCACACGGGCGGCGCAACTGTGTCGAGTCGGCCAGCGGCCACGGCGGCGCAGAGCTCGAGCAGATCGCTCTGAAGTCGTGGCAGGACCACCTGTGTCTCCGGGTCGCCAAAGCGACAATTGAACTCAACGACTTTTGGCCCCTCGGCGGTGATCATCAGTCCGGCGTAGAGCAGGCCGCGAAAGGGCGAGCCATCCGCCGCGAGCGCCGCGATGGTGGGGCGCAGGATGTCGCGCTCGATGGCGGCCAGCAACTCTGGCGTGGCAAATTTCGGCGGCGAGTAGGCTCCCATGCCGCCAGTATTCGGCCCCTCGTCGCGGTCATAGGCGCGCTTGTAGTCGCAGGCGGGGGCCAGCAGCACGACCCGTTCGCCATCGGTCAGCGCGAAGAGCGAAAGCTCGACGCCCTCCATGAACTCCTCGATCAGCACGCTCGCTCCTGCCGCGCCGAGCGTGCGCTCCAGCATCAGTACCTCCAGCGCATGTTGCGTCTCGCGCTGATTGTGGCAGATGAAGACGCCCTTGCCAGCGGCCAACCCATCGGCCTTCACGACGACAGGGAACGCGCCGCCATCCGCTGCGCGCCGCTCCGCCCAGGCCGCCGCCGCTTCGTGGTCGCTGAAACGCACAGCGGCGGCGGTTGGGACGCCCGCCCGCTCCAGCAGCGCCTTGGCCCAGAGTTTGCTGCCCTCGATACGCGCCGCCGCCGCCGTTGGCCCGAAGACCGGCAGGCCCCGCGCCGCGAAGACATCCACAATGCCGCCGCTGAGTGGGTCTTCCGGGCCAATCACCGTCAGGTCAATCGCGTGGCGCTCGGCCCAGTCGGCGCAGGCCGCGAAGTCCATCGGGTCGAGTGGGATGTTTTCGGCGATGGCCGCTGTGCCACCGTTGCCCGGAGCGCAGTAGAGCTGGCTGAGTTTCGGCGAGCGACTGAACGCCCAGCAGAGTGTGTGCTCGCGCGCGCCTGAGCCGATCACTAATACGCGCATGCTGTCCTCTCCCGTCTCTCGGTGTGCGGCCCCCTCCCCAACCCCTCCCCCGCTGCGGCGGGAGCGGGGCTTTCTGGGGGTTTCAGCCCGTGTGCGCCAGCGCCGCCCTGCTGTGCCAGCTGCCCACCGCTGGCCGCGCCGCCGCATCATCTACCATAGGGGGTGGCGCTTGAGCGCGGGCGGCTGCATCATCGGCAGGTAGTGGAAGGCCTCGGCGTATTCGACGCCGATCTGCTGGCCAATGACGCTGGCGCGGGCGCGCACCCGCTCGACGACGCCCTCTGCGCGCACCTGGCTGGTATGCGCCAGAATCGCGGCGATCTTCAGCTCAATAGTGTCGGTGATGTCCACATAGTAATTTGGATTGTCGGTGGCGAAGAAGTAGACGTTGTGGACACGATGCTCGGTCAGCTCATCGCTCAACTGGTCGGGGTAGTACATGTGGTCGCGGGCGGCGGCGACGGCGTCGAGCGCGGTCTGGCCGACAGCGCGGTGGTCAGGGTGAATCTGATAGCGCTGCCACGGGTCAAAGGTCAGCACGACATCGGGACGGCCCTCGCGGATGACACGCGCCAACTCGCGCCGGAACGGGATGTTCACCTCGACCTCACCATCGTGATGCCGCAGGAACGTCACCTCCTCGATCCCCAGAATCTGCGCGGCGGCAAGCTGCTCGGCCTCGCGGGTCGTCGCCAGGTGCTCTGGCGTGACGCTGCGGTCGTCGCTGCCTTTGTCGCCGCTGGTGGCGAGCACATACTGCGCGCGGTAGCCGCTCCTCACGAAGCGGGCGATGGTTCCGGAGCAGATGAATTCGGCGTCGTCGGGGTGGGCGAAGATCGCCATCACGCGCGGTTGGCTCTCGCCACTGGTCGTTTGCTGAGAAGCGATCATGCCAGGATAGTCCTCCACGGGGCGGCTCGATGTGTCGTGGACGCAGGCGCGGCTGGCCAACCGATCTGGCGGGCCGCAGTCTCGCGCTGCCAGCATACCAGCAGGCGCACGGGCGCGGCAAGTCTGGGAGCGGGGGAGCGTTCTATCACGCTTCGCCGCCGACGCGATTGCCCCAGCCACGCTGGCGGGCGATCTCGTAGAGGAAGATCGAGGTGGTGGAGGCGACGTTGAGGGAGGAGGCCGAGCCAGTCATGGGGATGCGCGTGATGGTGTCGCACTGCTCACGATAGGCCGCGCTCATGCCCCACTTCTCGTTGCCCATCACCAGCACCGTCGGCCCGCGAAAATCGTGCGCTGAGAGTACCGTATCGCCCTGCTCATCGCAGCCGACCATCTGCAGCGCGCCGAGCCGCCGCCGGGTGGCCTCGATCCACGGCGCGAGCGTTTTGGGCGATGGCAGACGTACAACAGGTAAGGCAAAGAGTGAGCCGACACTGGCGCTGATCGTCTCCGGGTCATAGAGGTCAACGCTGTGGCCAGTGATGATCAGTCCATGCGCGCCCAGCGCATCGCAGGAGCGAATGATGCTGCCGAGGTTGCCGGGGCTGGCGGGCCGGTCGAAGGCGACGACGAGCAGATCAGGCGGCAGGGGGATGCGGTCGAGGTCGTCGGCAGGCATGGCGACCAGCGCAAGGAGCTCCGATGGCTCGCTCTTGTTGCTCAACTTCGCCAGCAGCGCGGCTGGCAGCTCGACATGCGTCTCCGCCTGCGACCGCGCCAGAAGGTCGCTCGCCCAGCCAGAGAGGCCGCGTTCGGGCGCATAGGCGAAGGTCGTCACGCGCCAGCCGTGCGCCAGCGCCTGATTGATCGGGCGCACGCCTTCCAGAAAGAAGACGCCCTCGCGCTGGCGTTTCTCGCGCCTGCGCCGCAGCGTATCTATATACTGAAAGAGGTTGTTCTCCGTATACACGGTGACGATGCGTGGTTTCACTGCTAGCTTTCCGTTGTGCGCCGCTCACCGACACCTTACCGCGCCGTGAGCGGTGATCAGGCTCTTGACGCTTTTCCCCATGATAGGCTACCGTGGCTGTGCATGACAACGCCAAAGACACACGTGGGGATGCAAGGGGCGGCTGCCCTTTGTCGGGGCTGGGGGTATCCCCCACCATTTTCTCACCTGCTGGATCGAGCGAGATGGTGAGTAAACAGAGAGACAGAGCGAGGGTATCCTGAATGCCGATGAGGCTGATTGCACGCTGGCGCCTGGCGCTGGTGGTAGCGCTGCTGGCGCTGGCGATGGTGGCGTGCGCGGCTCCCAGCGTGGTGGTGAAGAACACGACGCCTGGTAGCTCAACTGATGGGACTGAGACAGCGCCTGATATCGGCTGCTCGTCCTGCTCGGTCTATACGCCGCAGCAGATGCGCGCCGCCTATGGCCTGACCTCGCTCTACGACAGTGGCAAACGTGGGCAGGGGCAGACGGTGGTCATCATAGACTCGTATGGCAGCCCGACGCTGCAACAGGATCTCGCCACCTTCGATCAGCAGTTCAATCTGCCAGCGGTCAAGCTCCAGGTGGTCAGCCCGCTGGGAACGGTTCCCTTCAACTCCGCCAACTCAGAGATGCAGGGCTGGCAGGGGGAAACCTCGCTCGATGTGGAGATGGTGCATGCCATGGCGCCGGAGGCCAGCATCGTCCTGCTGACCAGCCCGGTGGATGAGACAGAGGGCGTCGCGGGCCTGCCGCAGTTCCTCCAGCTTGAACAGTACGCGGTAGACCACAACCTCGGCTCGATCTTCTCACAAAGCTGGGCCGCCTCAGAAGTCTCGCTCAGTGACGCGGCGGGCCAGGCTGAGATCGCCAAGTGGCAGACCTTCTACCAGCAGGCGACGACACAGCACAACATCACGATCTTCACCAGCTCCGGCGATAGCGGCGCGACTGACTACGTGAGTTTCGACAACAGCTCGCAGCAGCTTGGCCCGCTCTCCCCCACGCCGACCACCAGCTTCCCCGACGACAGCCCATGGGTGACGGCGGTCGGTGGCACCACCCTCACGAAGGACGGCAGTTCCTTTGACGAGGTCGTCTGGAACCATGGCGGCGCCAGCGGCGGCGGCATCAGCCGTTTCTTCGCTACGCCAGCCTTCCAGCAGGGGCTGCCCCAGCGTGATCAGCAGATTCTCGGCGGCAAGCGCGGCGTGCCAGATGTGTCGGCGGCGGCGGACCCATACACTGGCCTCGCGATCTATTATGACGGTCAGTGGACGCTGGCGGGTGGCACCAGCGCCGCCGCGCCGCTGTGGGCTGGCCTGATGGCCGTCGCCAACCAAGTCGCGGGTCATCCGCTGGGCTACATCAATCCATCGCTCTACAAGATCGCCGCGTCGTCACAGTATACCAGCGCCTTCCGTGACGTGACGGATGGCGACAACTCCTTCTCCGACAATGGCGCTGATGTGCAGGGCTATCAGGCGACGACTGGCTGGGACCCCACCACAGGCCTCGGCTCGCCCAACGCCGCTAACCTCATTCCGCTGCTGATTCAAAATAGTCAGGGCGGGTGAGGCCAGTCGCCACTAGCGGTCGCCACTAGCGGTCGCCGCTAGCGAATGGCCTGTGAGTCGGGCGTAAGTTGCGTGGGGAGCGCAGGGCGCTCGCTGGCGCGCTTGAAGAGGGCGGGCGCCTCGCTGCGCAGCAACGCCACGACGAGGCAGGCCAGCGCCAGCGAGGCGCCCATGCTGAGCAGCCGATTCACCAGCATGGCGCTGAGCGCGACGTCGCGTCCGGCGCCAAATGCCATGAAGGCGCCCAGGCCGCCTAGCTCGATCACGCCGATGTCTACCGGGATAGGGATCAGCAGGCCCAGCGCCAGCGAGAAGCCATAGACCGCCAGCGCATCGCCGATGCTGACGCCTGTGACGCCCAGCCCGCGCGCCACCACATATAGCCCCGCGCCAGCCAGCGCCAGATAGGCAGCGGAGAAACAGAGCGTCACCGCCAGTGGGCGCGGGCGCAGCATGTCTCTGGCTCCCTCGCGAAACTCGCCAAGACCATCGGCAAGCTGGCGCAACTGAGGGCTGCGCGTGACCCAGGTAGGCTGTGTGCGCTTGCGATAGAGGCGCAGGCTGAGCAGAATCAGCCCAGCCACCAGCGCGGCCCCTGTTAGAATGGCGATCCGCGCCCAGAGGGTCCACGCGCCCAGCCCCAGGACGACGACGCCCGCCAGGCAGACGACCACCTCCTCGACGACGATCAGCGTGGTCGCGACAGATGAGCGGCTAAAGTTGGCGGCGTTGTTCAGCTTGAGGATGTAGTTCTGGAAGTAATTGCCCACCGGCAGCGCCTTGGTGACCTCTGAGAGCGCAAAGGCGAAGACCTGGATGCGTAGCGGTATCCGTAGCCGCAACTGGCGCAGGCAATAGCTCCACTGCGCGCCGCGCACGACCTCGTAGCCGAGCATCAGCAGCAGAAAG